>SVGE01000011.1 GCA_015056545.1 Clostridiales bacterium
ATATAATTGGGCAAAACAAAAGAACCTAAGACTACATTACGTTTTCTCGTAATATATTCTTAAGTTCTCTATATTTTTTGGCATGTCAATTAAAGATGTTTTTATACTATAAACATCCCCCCCCCTAGTATTTAGCACTTTATGGCACTTTTGTTTAGGTTTATTTGACATTTTTTGACACCTTCTTTCTTGTTTGTAATATATCATAGGTGTTTTAACTTTTCAATAGTTTTTTCATATGTTTTTTTAATATAATTTTTTTTGTTTTTTTTGAATATTTAACTTGTTTTTTTGGACAATAAATGTTATGTTATATTATGATATATTATTATCATTATATACAAAAGAAAATAAGGAGGCATTTATTAATGGCTTTTGAATATTTTGATATTCCTTATAGATATAACGAAACTGTAATTAAATTGTTATTCCAAAATCCTACTACATTATATATTTTTTGGGATGTAGCAGATGATGATGAAAAACAATTTATAGATAAATATGGTATTGATGCATATAACAATTCAAGACTATATTTAAAATTATATAATTTATCTAAAGGATATGATTTTGAATTAAATATAGATTCTTTTGCTAAAAGTTGGTATATAAATAATGTTGAACCAAATTGCAAATACAAAGTTGAATTATTTAGAAAAATTAATAATGAAAACTTATTTATAACTGGTTCTAATACTTTAAAAATACCTACTGATACACCATGTTACAATAATGATTATGGATTTGAATTCATAAATAGAGATACTAATCAAGTTGAATTTGTAGAAAACATTAATGTAGCAATTAATTCAATTAACAATATTGACACATATAAAGAATTAGTTGAAATAGAATTAGAAGATAGCTCAATTAAAGGCAAAAAGAATATTAAATATAACATTTTAAGAAATCCTAGTTCTTTTAGTAATATTAGTTCTGGTGAAAGATACACAAAATAATTAAGGAGGTAAATTATGGCTAATCCAAAAGGTTATGTTTCATTTGTTTTACATGCACATCTTCCTTTTGTTCATCATCCAGAAAGTGAAGATTACTTAGAAGAAAAATGGCTATTTGAAGCTATGTCAGAAGTATATATTCCGTTATTAGAAAATTTTGAAAAATTAGTGGAGGAAAAAGTAGATTTTAGATTAACAATGTCACTTACACCTTCACTTATTTCTATGTTAACAAATAAATTATTACAAAAAAGATATATAAAATACTTAAAACAGCATATTGAGCTTAGTAAAAAAGAAATTACGAGAATGAAAGATGAACCTCATTTTCTAGATTTAGCAAAAATGTATTATGAAAGATATTCTAATGACTTATATGTTTTTAAAGAAAAATATGAATGTAATTTAGTTAATGGATTTAAAAAATTTCAAGACTTAGGATATTTAGAAATAATTACATGTGGTGCAACACATGGTTATTTCCCTATGCTTGTATTAAACGAAAAAACTATACGTGCACAAATACAAGTTGGAGTTGAAACATATGAAAAACATTTAGGCAGAAAACCTAAAGGTATTTGGCTTCCTGAATGTGGATATGTAAAAGAAAGCGAAAAATATCTTAAAGAATTTGGTATTGAATATTTTATAACTGAATCACATGGAATTTTATATGCAAATCCTATTCCGATATACGGAACATATGCACCAATAATTTCAGATAATGGTTTATGTGCTTTTGGTAGAGATTTAGATACTTCTCGTCAAGTATGGAGTAGTGAAATAGGATATCCTGGTGATGTTAATTACAGAGAATATTATAGAGATATTGGATATGACTGTCCAGATTATGAATATATTAAACCATATATTGCAAATAATGGTCATAGAGTACATACTGGTATAAAATATTATAGAATTACTGGAAAAACAGAAGATAAGAAACCTTATGTTCCTCAATGGGCACGAGATTCTGCTGAAAAACAAGCTGGACATTTTTTAGATGAACGTATGAAACAAATCGAGCATTTATCTTCATTTATGAAAATACCACCTGTTATTTTAAGTCCATATGATGCTGAACTATTTGGTCACTGGTGGTATGAAGGTCCATATTGGTTATATGTATTATTTAAAAAAATACATTTTGACCAAAATACATTTAAATTAATAACACCTTCTGAATATATCAGAAAACATCCAGTAATTCAAAAATCTAACCCAGCTCTTTCTAGTTGGGGTGCTAATGGATATAGTGAAGTTTGGATAAACAATAAAAATGACTGGGCTATTAGACATGTTACTAAATGTGGAGAAAAAATGGTTAAATTAGCTCAAAAATATCCTAATGCAAAAGGTTTAATGAAACAAGCTTTAAATCAATGTGCTCGTGAACTTTTACTACTTCAAAGTAGTGACTGGGCTTTTATCATAACTAATGATACTATGGTAGATTATGCGATTAAAAGAATTAAAGACCATACTGGTAGATTTAATACTTTATATAATATAAAAGAAAAAAATGATATTGATAAAGAATTTTTAAATGATACCAAAAAAAGAGATAATATTTTTCCAGATATAGATTATACAATGTATTGTTAAAATATGAAGTGCTACACTTATATAAAATGTGTAGCACTTTTCTTTTATATTTCTTTTATGAAATCTAAAATTATTTTTGTTAATTTATCTTTTGCTTTTTCAGATGCTTGCAAAACTTCTTCATGAGATAAATTATCTGCATCAGATACTGCATTTGTAACGCATCCTAATGAACAAACTTCCATATTTGCATGCTTAGCAACAATTATCTCTGGCACTGTTGACATGCCAACAACATCTGCACCTAACATTCTAAGCATATTAACTTCTGCTTTTGTTTCATATTGTGGTCCCGCCATAAACGCATATACCGCTTCGATAGGCTTAACAAAATTATTATTAAAAATATTTTTCATTATTGGAATTAAACTAGTATTACCATTCATATTTGGAAATCTTTCACCAAACTCTTCCATATTAGTTCCTAATAACGGAGATAGAGAAGTTAATTTTATATAGTCGTTTATAATAACTATATCTCCTGAATGATAATTCGTATTTATTGCCCCTACTGCGCTTACTGTTAATAATTTTTCTGCTCCTAATAATTTAAAAACTCTAATTGGGAAAGTTGTTTCTTGCATACTATACCCTTCATAAAAATGTATTCTTCCTTTCATTGCAATTACATTTTTTCCATTTAGTTTTCCTATAACTAATTTTCCACCATGTCCTTTTACAGTTGATATTGGAAAATTTGGTATTTCTTCATATGGTATTTCTATTCTATCTGTTATATTATCGGTAAAACTCCCTAACCCAGACCCTAATATTAATGCTATATCTGGTTTTAGATTTATTTTACTTTTTATATAATCTGCAGTTTCTAATATTTTTTCATAAGTAATAACTTTCATACTATTCCTCCGTTTTAATTATTTTTTGAATATTTCCATATTCAAATCCTTTTTTCTTTAATACTGTAATAAACTCATTTAAATTCTCTTGTGTGTGATCAGGATATTTAAAAATATATTTATTATATAAATTAGTTATTGATTGTATTTCATAGTCATTTAATTCTTCAGCATCAATTTCTGCTTTGCAACCTCTTTTATATAAATCATTTTTTATTTGAACTTTAGACCAATTTTTTAATTTCTTAATTTCATTAAAATATTTTTCTGCATATCTTTCATCATTAATATATCCCGCTTCTTTTAAATAATTCACTATTTTTTCTACAATTGCTGGACTATAATTTAAAAATTCTAATTTTTTAGTAACTTCTGCTTCTGTTCTTTTCTTAAACATAACATATTTAATTGCTACTTCTTTTCCTATTTCAAATTTATTATTCATCTTAAATCTCCTCTATATTTCATCTATTAGTTTTTTAAATAAATTTCCTCTTTCTTTGTAATTGGCAAAATAATCAAAACTTGCACAACCTGGTGCTAATACGACATAGTCTCCTATTTTTGCATTTTCTGTTGCTGTTTTCACAACATCTTCAAATTTCATGCATTCAATTATTTTTAAATCTACTGGTATTTCAATATTATCCAATTCTTCCTTAATAGCTTGTTTTATTTTATCTTTTGTTGCTCCACATAAAATTACTACTTTTGCATTTTCAATTATACATTTTGCAAAATCATTAAATTCTGTTCCCTTATCTGAACCTCCTACAATAGCTATTACTTTATCTTCAAAACTTTCTAAACAAGCCATTGCTTTAATTGGTGATGATGCAATAGAATTATTAACATATGTAATTCCATTTTTCTCACAAATTATTTCCATTCTATGTTCAACACCTGGGAATTCCATTGCAACTTTTTGCATTGTTTCAAAACTAACTATACCTTCTAATGCTATCATTGCTGCACATAAATTCATATAATTAAATTTACCTAACATTTTTATATCTTGAACATTAACAATATGTTTTCTTATTCTGTTTTGTGCTATTTTTATTTTATTATCATCTAAAATAATTCCTTCAGTTAATTTTTCTTTACCACTAAAGAATTTAACTTTTCCTTTAGCTTCAGTCCTCATGTTTCTAATTACTGGATCATCATAATTTAAGACTAATATATCATTTTCATTTTGATGTTTAAAAATATTCTTTTTCGCATCATAATATTCTTCAATAGATTTATGAACATCTAAATGATCTGGTGCTAAGCTTGTTATTACAGAAATATGTGGACTTACTTCCATAGTCATTAATTGGAAACTACTTAATTCTAGTACAACTATACTTTCTTCTGTCATATCTTGCACTTTATCAAATAATTGATAACCTATATTCCCGCCTAAAAAAACTTCTTTTCCTTCTGCTTTTAGCATTTCATATATTAATGTAGTAGTTGTTGTTTTACCACCACTACCAGTTATTCCTATTATTTTTCCTGGACACATATCCATTACTAATTCAATTTCTGATGTTAATATTGCTCCTCTTTCAACTTCATCAAGAATTTCCTTTTGGTCAGGTCTTGCACTTGGTGATCTAAATATTAAATCAAATCCTACCAAATTATCTAAATAATTTCTTCCAAGTGACATATTCATTCCTAGTGACTCTATTTCAATACAAATGTCATCTAGTTCAAGAGCTTCTCTTTTGTCAAAAGCAGTAACAATTCCACCTAATTTATTTACATATTTCATAGCAGGTAAATTACTTGCCCCAATACCTATAAACGCAACTTTTTTATTACGTATATATTTTTTGAATTCTTCTAATTTACTGTTATACATAATACACCTCCTACTTACATAATATGTTATATCACAAAAATAATTATAAATCAATTGTTGTTTTGTATATAAAGAAAAAAACTATACAATTTTTTTACAAACTATATAGTTTTCTCTTTATATTATTTCAAATATTTTTTCACAAATTGTCCTGTATATGACTCTTTTACTTTTGCAACTTGTTCAGGAGTTCCTGTAGCAACAATCGTTCCACCATTTATCCCTCCATCTGGTCCTAAATCTATTATATTATCTGCTACTTTAATTATATCTAAATTATGCTCTATGACAATAACTGTATTTCCTGAATCAACTAGTCTTTGAAGTATATCTACTAATTTGTGGACATCAGCTATATGAAGGCCTGTTGATGGTTCATCTAATATATATACTGTTTTTCCTGTTGCTTTTTTACTTAATTCTGTTGCAAGCTTTACTCTTTGAGCCTCTCCACCTGAAAGTGTTGTAGATGATTGTCCTAGTTTTATATATCCAAGTCCTACATCAGATAAAGTTTGAATTTTATTACGTATTTTAGGAATATTTTCAAAAAATACTAATGCTTCATCTACTGTCATATCTAAAACTTGCGCAATATTTTTCCCTTTATATTTAACTTCTAATGTTTCTTTGTTATATCTTTTTCCATGACAAACTTCACATGGAACATATACATCTGGAAGGAAATGCATTTCTATTTTTAAAATACCATCACCACGACATGCTTCACATCTTCCACCACTAACATTAAAACTAAATCTACCTTTTTCATATCCTCTCATTTTAGCTTCATTTGTTGTTGCAAATATTTCACGTATACTATCAAAAACACCTGTATATGTCGCTGGATTAGAACGTGGAGATTTTCCTATTGGTGACTGATCTATATTTATAACCTTATCTAAATATTCTAAACCTTTTATTGATTTATATTTTCCAGGTTTCTCATTAGCTCTATTTAATTCTTTTGCTAATATTTTATATATTATCTCATTAACTAATGATGATTTACCTGATCCTGAAACACCAGTTACACATGTTAATAATCCAACTGGGATTTTTACATTTATATTTTTTAAGTTGTTTTGTTTTGCACCAGTAAGTTCAATATATTTTCCATCACATTTTCTTCTTTTTTTAGGAACTTCTATTTTCTTCTTACCACTTAAATATTGTCCTGTAATTGAATTAGGTTCTGCTTTAATTTCTTCTACAGTTCCTTGTGCAACAATATGCCCTCCATTTACACCAGCACCTGGTCCAATATCTATAATATTATCTGCTGCATACATTGTATCTTCATCATGTTCTACAACAATTAATGTATTATTCAAATCTCTAAGATGTTTTAATGTTCCTATCAATTTTTCATTATCTTTTTGATGAAGCCCTATACTTGGTTCATCTAAGATATATAACACACCTGTAAGTCCTGAACCTATTTGTGTAGCAAGTCTTATTCTTTGAGCTTCTCCTCCAGATAAAGTTCCTGCTGTTCTAGATAGTGTTAAATATTCAAGTCCAACATTACATAAAAAGCCTAACCTTGCATTTAGTTCTTTTATTATTTGCTCAGCAATAATAGTTTCTTTTTTATTTAATTTTAAATTAGCTATATAATCTCTTAATTCATTTATTGGCATTTGACAAAAATCATTTATATTTTTACTACCAATTTTTACACTTAAAACTTCTTTTTTTAATCTTGCACCATGACAATCTGGACAAACAGATGCTGTCATATATTCTTCATAATATTGTCTTGAAGCTTCTGAAGTTGTTTCTTTATATCTTCTTTGAATAATATTTGCAATACCCTCAAATTCAGATTCAAAATATTTATTTCCTCTTTTAGATTCATAGCCAAATTTTATTTTTTCATCTGTTCCATAAAGAACTATTTTTAAGAAATTCTTTGGCAATTTATTTATTGGAGTATTAATATCTATACCATAATGCTCACATAATCCCTTTATATACATTTTAGGTATTCCATTAATATTAACTGGACTCCAACCTATTACATTTATTCCTTTATCTAATGGAAGTGTTTTATCTGGCATAATTAAATCTGGATCTAATTCTAAAAATGTCCCTATACCACTACATGTAGGACAAGCACCATATGGGTTATTAAATGAAAACATTCTTGCAGATAATTCTTCCATACTAATGTTGCAGTCTGGGCATGCATAGTTTTGACTAAATAACTTTTCTTCTTTACCAACTATATCTATTAATACTAAGTTTTCTGCATATTTAAAAGATATTTCAATACTATCTGCTAATCTATTTCTAATATCTTGTTTTATAACTAATCTATCTACAATTACTTCAATGTTATGTTTTTTGTTTTTATCCATTTTGATTTCTTCAGCTAATTCATGAACTTCTCCATCAACTCTAACACGAACAAATCCATCTTTACGTATATTTTCAAGTAATTTTGTATATTCCCCTTTTCTACCTCTAATTATTGGTGATAATACTTGAATTTTAGTTCCTTCAGGCAATTCCATTACACTGTCTACAATTTGGTCTACTGTTTGTTTTTCAATTTTTCTACCACAATTAGGACAATGTGGAACACCAATTCTTGCAAATAATAATCTTAAATAATCATAAATTTCAGTTACTGTTCCAACAGTTGAACGTGGATTTTTAGATGTTGTTTTTTGGTCAATTGAAATAGCTGGACTTAGTCCCTCTATATATTCAACATCCGGTTTTTCCATTAACCCTAAGAATTGTCTTGCATATGATGAAAGTGATTCAACATATCTTCTTTGTCCTTCTGCATATAAAGTATCAAAAGCTAATGATGATTTACCAGAACCACTTAAACCTGTTATTACTACCAATTTATTTTTTGGTATTTCTATATCTATATTTTTTAAATTATGTTCTTTTGCACCTTTTACATATATAACATTCTTTTCCATACAATTATTATCTCCCTAAATAAAATTTACTATGTAAGTATATCATATTAGAAAGTATGTTCGCAATAATTTTAAAAACATTTCACTTTAAAATTTGTTTTTATATTGACATTTCTAAAATATGGTAATATAATATATGTAATGATGAAAATCAGAATATTAAATGCAAACTCATATTGAGCACGTAAAAAGAGTGGAGGCTAGTCCACTCTTTTTTCATTATGTATCCTATCTATTTTTCTGCAACAACTAAAAGTAGTAATAGGACCATAAAAGCTAATAAATGCTCCCCCATTTTCGAGCACCTCCCTTCATTAAGAATTTCCCAATGAGGGATGTATATATTATATTACCAAATTATACCAGTGTCAAACATTTTTCATCGTAAAATTATTTCATTTTTCGACTATTTTTGTATAAAATAAAAAAGGCAACTAGTTTTAGTTGACTTCTTTATATAGATATATTTTAGGTATTTCTTTTTACTATTTTATTCAATAACTTCTAATTTATTCACTGAAACTTCATATGCATTTCTTATTTCAGAAGTTCCATCTGGATATTTTTTCTCATATTGTCTAGATTGAATTCTTCCAGATATTTTAATATTTTTTCCCACCTCTAAGTTTTCACAATATTTAGCATTTCTTCCCCATGCTATTACTGGAATATAGTCAGATTTGTTATATGCTCTATTTACAGCAAGTAGCATATCTACTATTTCTCTTCCAAGTGGTGTCATTCTATATATAGGTTTTTTACATAAAAAACCATTTAATTCAATTTCATTTGAAGGTGTTTCAGTATCTACTTCTTCAATAGTTTCAATTTCTTTAACAAAAACCATTAAAACTAATCTGCTTTTTTCATTTTCAGCACTATTATATGATCTATATTGACCATTTATTTTTACCATACTTCCAACTTTAATATTATCTCCTTCAATTAATCTTTCAGATAATATTACAGGTATAATATCTACCGCTTCACTTAATCTTGGAACTTCAAGATTAAAAGTATAAAATTTTTCACCATATATTTCATGGTTTAATACTTTTTCAGATATTACCTTTCCTTGCATTTTTACATTATTGTATTCTTCATACAAATTATTCATATATAACTTCCCCTTTCATTTGTTCATTACATTTTATTCACTTGTTGCTTATTTAGAATAAAGTTTATTCTATTTTATCGTTTACCTTTTTAGTAATTATGTAAAGTACTTTTATAGTATACTACATTTTTTTTCATTTGTCTATATTTTTTCATAAAAACATTTGACTTTATGAATCATTTAATAGATAATATATGTGTATATATATTAGTACAAAGGAGGAAATTATCGTGTATTTGTTCGGTAAAATAACTGTAAAACCACAACTTCCAGATAGAATTAGTAAACTTCAAGATATTGCTAATAATATTTGGTGGACTTGGAATATTAATTCATTAAAATTATTTGAGGAATTAGATGCCGAGTTGTGGGAAAAAATCGGTAAAAATCCAATTAAATTCTTAAAACATGCTAATCAAGAAAAATTAAATCAAGCTTCTGTAGATACAGAATTCTTACATAAATATGATACAATAATAAATTATTTCAATGATTATATGAAATCTAAAGATACTTGGTATAGCAAAACATACCCACATTACAAAAATAACTTAATTGCATATTTTTCTGCTGAATATGGTTTAGATGAAACTTTGCCTATATATTCAGGAGGATTAGGTATTTTATCTGGTGACCATTGTAAATCTGCAAGTGATTTAGGTATACCTTTTGTTGCAGTTGGTTTGTTATATAAACAAGGGTATTCAAATCAATATGTAAATTCAGATGGTATGCAATTATATACACCTGTAAAAATAGATATTGATGATTTACCAATTCTACCAGTTAAAGATGAAAATGGTAATGATGTTATTTTTGATATAGAATATTTAGATAGAAAACTATATTTAAAAATATGGAAAATAAATATTGGTAGAGTTACACTTTATCTATTAGATTCAGATATAGATAAAAATATTGAACAAGATAGATATTTAACACAAAGATTATATGGTGGTGACCAAGAAACTAGAATTTCACAAGAAATTATTTTAGGTATTGGCGGTGTTAATGCATTAAAAGTATTAGGTATAGAGCCTACTATTTATCATATGAATGAAGGACACTGTTCATTTGCTTCATTAGAGATAATAAGAAACTTAATGCATACTGAGCATGTATCTTTTAATGTAGCAAAAGAAATTGTTTTCTCAAAAATGATATTTACTACACATACTCCTGTTCCAGCTGGAAATGATATATTCAATTTTGATTTAATAGAAAAATATTTTAATCATTATTGGGGATATTTTGGTATAAGCAGAAAAGAATTTGTAGAATTAGCTCTAAAACCAGCTCCTGCATATAATCAAGGATATAATATGGGAGTATTAGGATTTAAATTGGCTGCAAAAAGAAATGGTGTTAGTAAACTTCATGAATCTGTTACAAAAGATTTATTTGGAGACATTTGGCCTACACTTTCACATGCAGAACTTCCTATAACACATGTTACAAATGGTATTCATACTTGTACATGGTTACAACCTAAATTAAAAGAATTATATAATAAATATTTAGACCCATTCTGGCAAGAAAAAATTGAAAATCCAGATACCTGGCAAAAAATATATAATATACCAAACAAAGAATTATGGGATATACACAATGCTCAAAAACAAAAACTAATTAAATTGATAAAAGAAAATATGAAAGAGCAAATGGTTAGAAATAATTGTGAAAGTGATGAAATAAAAGAATTAGAAAAATCTATAAATCCTAATTCATTAGTAATTGGCTTTGCAAGAAGATTTGCTACATATAAAAGAGCTAATTTAATATTTAGAGATATTGAAAAAATATCTACATTATTAAATAATCCAGACAAACCTATATTATTAGTATTTGCAGGAAAAGCTCACCCAGCAGATAAACAAGGTCAAGAACTAATTGCTCAAATCGTTAATTTAGCTAAAAAACCACAATTTAAAGGTAAAATAGTATTCTTAGAAAACTATAATATGAAAATTGCTAGATATTTAATTAGTGGATGCGATATTTGGCTTAATAACCCAAGAAGACCATTAGAAGCTAGTGGTACAAGTGGTGAAAAAGCTGCTGTTAATGGTGTTATAAATTGTAGTATATTAGATGGTTGGTGGTTTGAAGGATATAATGGCCAAAATGGTTGGGCTATTGGTAATACTTCAACATACAAAACATTTGATTTGCAAGATGATGCGGATAGTCAAAGTATATATGAAACACTTGAAGAGTCAATTATTCCAACATTCTTTGATAGAGATGAAGATGGCACACCAAATAATTGGGTTAAAATAATGAAAAACTCTATTACATCTTGTGGTTGCACATATAGTACACAAAGAATGTTAATAGATTATACAAATAAATTATATATACCACAAATTCAGGCAACAACAAGTGAAGATTATAAAGATAGCGAAAAAGTTTTAAATTACTATGAATGGAAACAACATATTGCTCAAAACTGGGAAAGTGTTAAAATATATCAATCTTCAGATATGCATAATATAAATGTTGATGCAGGAAATAATATTAAAGTTTCTTGCACAGTTGAATCACCTATTATTCCAATAGAAGATTTAGCAGTTGAAGTATACTTTGCAAGAATAAATGAAAATGGTACATTAGAAAATATTCAAATCACACCAATGAATATAATTGAAAGTAATAAAACTACATATACATTTGGCTCACAAATCAATTTAATCAATGGTGGACAATATGGATATACTTATAGAGTTATTCCTAAACATGATATGATACTTAATAAATATGATTTAGGATTAATAAAATGGATAGATAATAACTAATATAAACTATCCCCCTTCAATTTAATGAAGGGGGATTACTTATATATATTTATATATTTTATCTTTTGTATATTAGTATTATTTACAAATATTATATAAAATATTCGCAACTTCTTCTCTTGTTATACTTTTATTAGGTCTAAATGTATTATCTTCATATCCATTTATTATTCCTGCATTTGTCATATTAATTATTCCAGTATATGAATACATTTCTTTTGATACATCTTTAAATGTTGCATTTTTAGAAATACTGTTTAAATTTAAATTTAATCTATTAAGCATTGTAACAAATTCTTGTCTAGATATTTCATTATCTGGTTTAAATGTACTATCTTCATATCCATTTATTATTCCTAATTTGCTACATTTTAGAATATTATTATATGCCCAGCTATTTTGAATGTCTATAAAATTGATATCATGTTTTTCAGCTAAGGTTATATTTTTCTCACTTATTAATCTAGTAATTATTGTAGCAACTTCTGCTCTTGTTATATTTTCTTTTGGGCTAAATATATTATTTTCTTTTCCCTTCATTAATCCAATATTTTTAACAAAATATATTGCTTCTTTTGACCACATATCATTTGTAACATCTATATATTCACTACTATTATTACTATCTTGTTTCCATACATCTAAATCCCATATATCTGTCATTTCTTGACCTAAAGCCCAGCTTCCTGTTCCTTTTAAACCATAACTATCAATTAATTCAATTTTTTGATTTAATGTATATGCATTTTCATACCAAAATGTATATGTACCTGCTGAAAATATATATTTATCTTTTTGAGCTTGCTTATCTGTTACATATATAGTTGCTTTCATGCTTTTGGTATTTACATCATATATACCAGTTGAATTATAGTCTTGCAAAATTTGATTTATTAATCTATCACTAGCACCTCTACCCCCTACACCATTTTCATTCCAATATCTTCCGAAAAATGCTAACCCAATTACTACTTTTTCTTTTGGTACATATTTTAATGTATATTCAATAGAGTTTTTTATAAAATCATAACTTGCAACAGGACCTGGAGTTCCCCCCTCATAATGCTCATCATAAGCCATTACCATAATATAGTCTGCATATTTTCCTAATTCTTTATAATCATAACTACCATGCCATCCTGTAGTCCATCCATTTGGATTAGCAGCTACTGCAACAGATACTGTCTTTTCCGCTGGTAATTTTTCTCTTAAAGTTTTAACTAAATTAGTATAATTATCATTATCTACTTCTGTTACATTTTCTATATCCACATTTACACCATCTAAATTATATTTATATATTGCTTCTACTATTTGATTTGATAAATTAATATAGTTATTAAGTCCTGCTCTTCCTATGTTTCTATCCCAATGATTACTTAAAAATGGGACAACTTTAACTCCCATATTATGCATTTCATTTATATATGTCGTATCAAGATATTCTGAAATTTTTAATGTTCCATCTGAATTAATATCAAAATAACTTGGTGAAACTTCATCTATAACCCCATTAGTATTTTTCATATTAGTTATATTACTTTGCGTTGTTCCACCATAAACATAAGTCATATTAAAATTACTAGCATATCCTAAACTTGATATATTTATTAAAATGCATATTAAAATTATACATATTTTTTTCATTTTCATCACCCAATTATATGTTACAATTTTTATACATCAAAAGCAATGGAAATAGTTTGCTCAACTGGTAGTTAAAGTATTTCAAACAAAAAGAATAACCCAATAAATTATTGGATTATTCTTTTTAAATTATTTTTTACAAATAATAATTTTGTTTTCTCTTAAATAACATTCAACAAAATCATCTTCTTTTAATTTTAGTAATTTCATATATTCTTTTGGAATTTGAATAATTAAATCACTATTGGGTTTGCGTATTATTCCAACATGTGCTTTTCGTTTTAAATTTTCATTATCAAATTTAGAAATACATAAATCTCCATATTTAACACTTATTTCTAAATTCTCAAACTTTTTAATACCCAACTTTGATGCAAATTTTCTTGGAATAACAAATCTTCCAGCTGATAATATTTTCCGCTTCAATACCATATCCTCCATTTATACTAAAATTAGCATTGTTTTGTCTTTTAAATATATGTCTACCTTACACACATCTGTTACGTTAAAGAGTAGCCAATATTCTCTTGGAATACAAATTCTATCAAGTTTGTCAAGTTTTCTTACTATACCAATATGTGCATATAACCTTAACTTCTCGCGTTCAAATTTTCTTACACAAATTCTACCATGTTCAATACTTATTTGAACCTCATCCCTTGTAGAAAGTCCCATTTCTTTAAAGAAATGAACCGGAATATGAACTCTTCCACCTTTGTCTTTTACTACTTTCAATACTACATCCTCCTTATAACAAAATGTTATATAAAATTTATTTTGTATAATAATACCTTAATATTATACCTTCTTCAACGAATTATGTCAACTTATTTGCAAATAAAAAATCAACTTTAAATTTATAAAGCTGATCTTTTATTCATTTATTTTATTATTTTAATGACTATTTTTGAATGTGCTTTTTCCAATTGTATATTGGTTCCTTCCTTAAGATTAAGTACATCAATATATTCTTTTGGAATAGATAACTCATTAGTAGACTTAACCTTTTTTATAACCCCTATATATGGCCGTGTTATTACTGTTTTAGGATAAAACTTCTTTATAACAATATTTCCATATTCAAGATTAAGTTCAATATAATCATTGGTTTGAACACAAATATGTTGCATAATACTTTTAGGAATACTTATTCTACCTGTTTTACTTATTCTTTTTTGCATTGATTACTCCTCCGCTTCTTTTAAGTCATAAGTTTAATTGCTCTGCCTTCACCAATAACTTTTACACTTTTAGGATTACCTAATAACTTTATATATTCTTCCGGTATACTTACTTTATTTGCTGTTCCCATTTCTCTAATAATTCCTACATATTCACGTAGATTTATATTTTCCCGCTGAAGTTTTCTTATACAAATTTGGCCATATTCAAAAGTTATTTCAAGCTCATCATGTACATTTATTCCTAATTTCTGGCTTAAGTCTTTTGGAATTTTTACAACTCTGTCTTCTCTCCAACTCATATTTACATCCTCCTAATATATATATATAATTAGATATATTTTATATATTTAACACGTAAATATTATACCAATTTTTATGTATTATGTCAACTTATTTTAATCCTATTGAAACAAGATGATTTCATTATACCATAACCACGCCTAAAAGACGTGGTATGATGAAGCACTATAAGGGCATATAGCAGGCAAAGTCCTTCGACTTCGAAGTCCTGACAGCTGCAATTACTCTGCTGGCTAGCCCTCAAAGGGCTTTTTTATTTGCCTATTTCACTGGCTCACTCGTGAACGGATCTATATATTCTTTCAAACTTATTTGTTCATATAATTTATCTTCTTGCAACTGCTTTTGTATATATTCTCTTATTATTTTTTCGTTCTTTCCTACTGTATCTACAAAATATCCTTTTGCCCCAAAATGTCTATTTCCAAATTTATATTTTAAATTTGCATGTCTTTCAAATATCAGCAATGTTGATTTTGATTTCAAATATCCCATTATTAATGCTATTGAATATTTCGGTGGTATTTCTATTAACATATGTATATGATCTCCATATGCTTCTCCCTCTATTAATCTTACATCTGATTTTCTACTTATTAATAATTTTAGTATTTCTATTATATCTTTCCTTAATCTATTATATATTATTAATCTTCTATATTTCGTTATTCTCACTATATGATATTTACATCTATATGATGTATGTGATAAACTGTTTGTGTCTTTCATTAGACATCCCTCCTTGTATTATATTTTGCTGCCAAGCAACTATATAATAACATAGGAGGGATTTTTTCACAACGCTAAAGCTTTTTCCACGCGCATAGCACGTGGTATATTGTTCCAATAAAAATACACCTCCAAATGTTAGATTTTTTTCTAACATTTGGGGTGCACTTCAATTTTGCTCAATTTTATTATAGTATTTACAGCAGGTATCATTTCTTCCAGAAATTTGCACCTAGCCTAAGCTCCTTCCGGAGTTTAATTAACTGCAGACTCTGAGATCGTTATAACTGGACGCACCCCATAGAGGCTAGCCTCATAATAATAACTCCAGGCAAAGATATACGTAGAGTAATCGAAAAACCATACACTGTCTCCCCCATCAGCACACGCCAGCCAATAAGATAAGGCTACTCCTTCATCATCTTGATTTACCCACGTCGGGCAACCTATTGCTGAATAAGCTGTACTATCTCCCCCTAATTCTACAACTTCTTCTACTGTCATTAATCTTCCTGTTACTGCTACTCCTGTACCTTCTGCTATCTTATTGGCATATGCTTTCGCTATTCCTATTGCATCTGTTACTTGTATATTTTCTGTTGCATATTCATTTAAATTTAATGGATATTCTGTTTCACTTGACCAGTAATTTATACTTGAAAATGCTACTGTTGGTGCACTACTACTTTGTACATATGTATCTGTTGTTATATTCTTTTCTGTTAATAATGTTAATGTACTTCCATTATCTTTTAATACTCTAAATTTTTCTTCTCCTATTGTTACTTCATCTCCTACATTATATTCTACATCCGCTACTGGTGTTTCGCCTGTTCCTATTCCTAAGTCTATTAACCATTTTTCTTGTAATACTTCTTCATTTAATTCTTTTTTTGCTACTATTTCTCCATCTACTACTTCTATTAATTCTCCATATTCTTCTTCTTTAAATTCTGGTAATATTTCTTTTATTGCTTCACCTGTTATTGTTTTGTCTATTAATTTTAACTCTTCTTCTTCTCCATTTCCTGTTGCTAACTTTATTTGTTCCTCTGCTCTTTTTACTGCTAATATTTCTTGATATGTTCGTATATCACTTTTAAATACACTTTCTTTTGCCCTGTCTATTATACCACCTTCCATAAAAGTTACAATAACTGCAGCAGTTAATATTATTAGTACAATTATTGTTACAATTAATGCAACTAAGCTTATACCTGATGTTCTACTATTCTTTAAATTTTTCATAATCATTTTCCTCCTTTAAAATTTAATTTTGTTATTATACAATTTTATTGTATAACACTTTTAGTTTTACTTCAACTGTTTTGTTGTAGTTTTTTTATTTTTCTTTTTACTACCTCCTTCCTCGGCTCTTTATTTTATTATTGCCAAAATATATTTTTATATAATTGGGCAAAACAAAAGAACCTAAGACTACATTACGTTTTCTCGTAATATATTCTTAAGTTCTCTATATTTTTTTGCATGTCAATTAAAGATGTTTTTATACTATAAACATCCCCCCCCCCTAGTATTTAGCACTTTCTGGCACTTTACTTTGGTTTTATTTGACATTTTCTTACACCTTCTTTCTTGTTTGTATATTATCATATGTAATTCATCTTTTCAATAGAAAAATGTATTTTTTTCAATATTGAACTAATACAAGATTTTATTTTAGCTAAGAAAAAAGAATGAACTAGAAAACTCTAATTCATTCCTTTGTTTTATTCTTATTCCTCTTTAGAAATATATATAACATTTCCTATAAGGTCAACATTTAATAGCTGCCTTTCACCTGATCTAATTCCTAAAAAATAGAAATATTCTTTTGGAATTACAACCCGATTAACTACATCCAACTTTCTTACTATACCGAACTTTGGTAATCTTGCAACATTAACCTCATTCTCTTCAAACTTTCTTATAGCAATCTTACCATACTCCATTATTATTTCTACTGGCTGGTATGGAGCATATGCCAAATCATCCATAAACTTTCTCGGCAATGTTAATCTCCCTAAGCTGTCCATTCTTCTATACATTCTTGCATCCTCCTATAATAAATAAAATAGAATAATAAAAATTATTATTTACCTTATTAATTATAGCATTTTATGTAAACCTTTTCAATAGTTTTATTTAGATAAATTTTTACATGCTTTTACCCATAATATTCTTTTATCTTCGTATTCTTCAACTTTAAAAGTAACAGTTGGTGTTTCTATTTCTGGATATTCATCATCTTGTGGTATTCTTCCTAATTCTTCTATAATATATCCAGATAATGTATCATAATCTCCTTCTGGAATATCTACATGTAAAATCTTTCTTACATCATATATTGGAAGTGAACCTTCAAGTATATAGGTATTATCATCTATTTTTGTATATTCAATTTCTTCTTCATCAAATTCATCATACATATCTCCAACTATTTCTTCTAATATATCTTTCATAGTAACAATACCCGCTGTTCCACCATATTCATCAAGTACAATACCTACTTGTGTTTTATTTTGTTGCATATCTTTAAACAAATCATTTATTTTTTGATATTGTGGAACAAAAAAAGCTTCTCTCATTATTTCTTTAATTTGTTTATTATCTTCTTTACTATTTTTCAATAAGTCTTTTATATGCAAAATACCAACAATATTGTCTATTGTCTCTTCAAATACTGGAATTCTACTATGTTTATAGTCTTCTATTACATCTTGAAGTACTTGTTTAATTGTGTATTCTTGATTAATAGCAAAAATATCTGTTCTATGACACATAATTTCAGATACTGTTTTATCATTAAATTCAAAAATGTTGTTTATCATTTCTTTTTCTTCATCTTCAATTGTACCACTTTCTTGTCCAACATCTACCATCATACGAATTTCTTCTTCTGTTACAGTTTCTTCATCATTTTCACTAACACCAAATATTTTAGATATTATATTAGTTGAAAATGTTAAGAATTTAACAAATGGTGATGCAATAATTGCAATTGTTTTTATTATACCAATTGAAAAATATGCAATTTTTTCAGAATTTTTCATAGCTAATCTTTTAGGAACTAACTCACCAAATACTAATGTAAAATATGACAGTAAAATTGTAATTATTACAATAGATATTGTTTTAAATGTTTCAATTGTTATACTAGGTATTAAACTATTTAATAATGGAGCTAAATCATCAGCAAATGCTTCTGATGCAAATGCACTTGATAAAAATCCTGCAAGTGTAATTCCTATTTGAATAGTTGCTAAAAATCCACTTGGATTTTTAAGCATCTTTTCAATTGCTTTTGCTTTTTTATCTCCTTCTTTTGCTTTAATTGTAATTTTTGCATCATTTAAAGATACAAATGCCATTTCTGTTGCTGCAAAAAATGCATTAACAAATATTAAAATTATTAAAACTATAAACTGCGACATATACTCTTTCCTTTCTTATCTTGTAATTACTTTTAACCTTTTTTCTAACATTCTAATTTCTAATGGAAAATCTGGTCCATTTTCTCCATCTATATCTGTTATAACGTGTTTGTTGCAATTGATGTTAACTTTTTTACTTTTCATATATATTATATTTTTATTATTAGCATGTCTTCCTCCTAATATATCTAACCACACACTTGGATAATCTGTAAACATGCATTTTTTTAATATAATTATATCAAAAAGGCCATCATCATATTTAGACTGATTAGCTATTTTACTAAAACCACCTGCTGATGTTCCATTCATAATTAAAATAAAAAATATATCTTCATTTATTATCCCTTCATCTGTTTCAATTTCAACTTGAAGTGGATGCATTTGTACAAGTTCTTCTAATGCTTTCAAATAATATGCCCAAGGACCTAAAACAGCTTTTGCATTATTATCTACCTTTTGTGATGTTGAAACTAAACTACCAAAACTTGCAACATTTATAAAGACTTTATTATTAATTAAACCAATATCACTTAATGTATAATTATTTCCAAGCAATATTTCTGTTTGCTTTTTTACATCTTTTTCAATGTTAAATTGAACAGAAAAATCATTACAAGTTCCAACGGGATAAATTCCAATAGGAATATCTATTTCATATTTAATCATAAAATTAACCACTTGATTAATCGTTCCATCTCCACCTGCAACAAGAATTTTGGCATATTCTTTTTCATTTTCTTTTATTGTCTTAAATAAGTTTTCAAATCTTTTATTTTTTTCTATTCTATATAAATAAAGCTCAAAATATTTTTTTTGAAATTTGTCTATTATATAATCTAAATAATTAACAAAAGTTTTATCACCTGAATAAGGATTATATATTAATACTACTTTTTTCATTATATCACCTTAGTGATATATTATCATATTATCTGTATATTTTCAATTAGTTAATTAATAAATTAAATCAAAATTAAACGATGTTAATAATTTTGTTGAAAAATGAAGAAAAGAGATAACTTTATAGTTACCTCTTTAAAATAATTAAATTCTATTCAATTGTACTTGCACATCTTTCACATAATGCAGGATGTTTTTCATTTTGCCCAACTGTTTCACTATATGCCCAACATCTTTCACATTTTTGTCCATCTGCAATTGATATATTTATTTTAATTTCATTATTTTCTTCTGTATCTTTTCTTAATTCAACTTGTGAAACAATAAATACATCTTTTAATAATGGTAATATACTTAAAACAAAATCATATTTCTTACTTGCTACTAAAGATACTTTTGCATTTAATGAATGTCCAATAATTTTATTAGCTCTTGCTACTTCTAATTCTTTAGCAACCGCTTCTTTTAATTCTAATATTTTACTCCATTTTTCTTCAATTTCTTTATTATCCCACTCATCATTTAATTCTGGATAATTTGTAAGCATTACACTTTCAACATTTTCACCATCAACATGTTTCATATAGCTCCAAATTTCTTCTGCTGTGAAACATATAATTGGTGCTAATATTTTAACTAATGAATTTAAAATATTATACATAGTAGTTTGAGCTGCTCTTCTTTCTATACTATCTGGTTTTGAAGTATATAATCTGTCTTTTATTATATCTAAATAGAAATTACTCATATCTGATACACAGAAATTATTTATTTCATGATATGCAACATGGAAATCATATTTTTCAAAACTTTCACTGCATACTTTAACTAATCTATTTAAACGTAATAATGCCCATTTATCTATTTCTAATAATTCATTATAATCTACCATATTATTAGGATCAAAATCTGCTGTATTACCTAATATATATCTAGCTGTATTTCTTATTTTTCTGTATACTTCACTTGTTTGTTTTAATATATCTTTAGAAACACCAACATCTGCTTTAAAATCTGAAGATAATACCCATAATCTTAAGATATCTGCACCATATTCATCAACGATTTCTTGTGGACTAATACCATTACCTAGTGATTTAGACATTTTTCTACCTTCACCATCTGTTATAAATCCATGTGTTAAAACTTCCTTATATGGTGATACTCCATTAGTAGCAACTGCTGTTAATATTGATGATTGGAACCATCCTCTATATTGGTCATTTCCTTCTAGATATAAATCTGCTGGATATGGAAGTCCTCTTTCTACTAATACACCTTGGTGTGTAGTACCTGAATCAAACCATACATCCATTATGTCTGTTTCTTTTCTAAATTTATCATGTCCACATTCACATTTAGAATTTTCAGGCATTAATTCTTCTGCAGTTAAATCAAACCAAGCATTAGAACCTTTTTCTCTAAATAATTCTTGAACTTTCTTTATACTTTCTTTTGAAATATATTCTTTTCCACATTCTTCGCAATAGAATATTGGAATTGGAACACCCCAAGTTCTTTGTCTTGAAATACACCAGTCATTTCTATCTCTTACCATGCTTGTAATTCTTTCTTCACCCCAAGCTGGTACCCAATTAACTTTTTTAATTTCTTCTAATGTTTTTTCTCTAAATCCATCAACAGATGCAAACCATTGAGCTGTTGCTCTAAATATTATTGGATTTTTACATCTCCAACAATGTGGATATGAGTGATTAATTTCTTGTTTATGTAGTAAATAATTATTATTTTCTAACCATTCAATTATTGCATTATTAGATTTATCATAAAATAATCCTGCAAATGGTCCAGCCTCTTCTGTTTGATATCCTTTACCATCAACACAAACAACTATATCTAATCCATTTTTTAATCCACATAAATAGTCTTCTTTACCATATCCAGGAGCTGTATGAACTGCACCTGTACCAGTTTCTAATTCAACAACTATTGTATCATCACTACCTAATACAACTTTAGAATCTCTATCTATAAATGGATGTTTACAAAGCATTCCTTCTAATTCTGCACCCATAAATGTTTTTTCAACTGTATATTCAGAAATATTAGCAAGTCCCATTACATTTTCTACTAATGCTGATGCTATAATATATTTTTCTATTCCTACATTTACTAAACTGTATTCAAATTCACCACCTATTGTAATACCAACATTACCAGGTAAAGTCCATGGTGTAGTTGTCCAAATAACTACATATGTATCTTTTTCATCAAAATTACCTTTTGAATCTTTAACTGCAAATTTAACAAATATTGATGTAGTTCTATGATCTGCATATTCAATTTCAGCTTCTGCTAATGCTGTTTCACAGTCAGTACACCAATAAACTGGTTTTAATCCTTTATATATATATCCTTTTTCATACATTTCACCAAATACACCAATTTGTCTAGCTTCAAATTCTGGTAATAAAGTTATATATGGATTTTCCCAATCACCTAAACAACCTAATCTTTTAAATCCTTCTGTTTGTTCATTTACAAATCCTAAAGCAAAATCTCTACATGTATCTCTAAATTTACCTACACCTATTTCATCTTTATTTAATCCTAATACACTAATAGCCCTTTTTTCTGTTGGAAGACCATGTGTATCATATCCTGGAATAAATGGTGTGTAATATCCTTTTAAGTTTTTGTATCTAACAATAGTATCTTTTAATACTTTATTAAAAGCATGTCCTAAATGTATAGGACCATTTGCATAAGGAGGACCATCATGCAATACAAAACTTTTCTTTCCTTCATTTTTCTTTAATATTTTTTGATATAACCCATTATCTAATACTTCTTTTTGAATATTAGGTTCATTTTGAGGCAAGCTTGCTCTCATAGGGAAATCTGTTTTTGGCAGATTTAATGTTTGTCCATAATCTTTCTTTTCTTCACTCATATTAATTCTCCTTTCAAATAAAAAAACACGATTATATCCCAAGGGACGAATAATCGTGGTACCACCCAAATTTATATATTTACACTAATTGTATAAACAAACTCATTTAGTTATAACGGGACAACCGGTTTTTCTTACTATTATTTCAGAAAACTGCTCAAAGGTGATATTCATTAAATCTAGTTTATCACAATTTCAGCATACATGTGACTCTCTAAAAACATTAATTCAACTACTTGTCCTTATCTTCGCAATATCTACTATGCGTAATATTTTATCATAATTTTATATATAAAGCAACTGTATTTTTGTAAAAAGTTTATTTTATCAGTTTATATTCTATACATTTTTCTTCTAATAATTTAAAATCGCAAGAAATTCCCTTAAAAAATTCATTTTTCTTGTTTACTACTAAATCATGCATTTTATACGCTCTACTAAGAATTTCAGCTTTATTAGAATTAATATACTTATATTCATTTAATAGCAAATCTCTATACTTTTTATCTTGATTACTATACTATAATAATTTAATAATATCTTTTTCAATAATTATAGGAAGCATAACTGAAAATTTTATTATTGCTAATGGTCTGTTTTTTCTATTATATACAAAGAAGAATGTTGGATTATTTTTTTATTTTTCATAATGTTGTTTATATGAATATAATGGTGCAAAATAACTAAAGTTTTTTATTTTAAGTACTATTCCTAAATATGGTCTACAATGCCCTTTAGTTTCCTTATTTAACTTATATGTTTTTCATATTTGCTTAAATAATTTATATATTTTTCATCTATATTATAAAAAAGTAATTTTTCCAATTTCACCTCATTTCTTCCCCTAAAATAAAATAGAGATACATTATTTATAATGTACCTCTAATTCTATTTGCTCATTTTTAAGGTTCTAGCTAACCTAATTTGAAAACGTCCTTTTTATTAAAGAACTATTATTAGTAATCAATGATTACTTTTTTAGTATATTTATTATATATTTTTTTATTCATTTTGTCAATTGTTTATTGGTAATTTTTGTATATTGTTTTTTTATTTTTGATTATATAACCACTTTTATCTTTTAGAAAATTTAATAACAACAAAAGTAAGTATTATAGCACCTAAACAAACTGCATAAATAATTAAATTATTTATTGTATTAGTATTATTCATACTCTTTTGATTATTCCTCATATCTGGCATATTACTTTTTCCTAATTCATTTAGATTTTCTCTTTGTGGAAGCTCTGTAGCTTCTTGAATGTTTTCTGCATTCTCTTCTCTTGACCATTTATTTCTTTTTATATTTTGTTCTTGAAAAGCTCCTCCACCCATATTCATAGTTCCCATATCAGATAAATTAATATCCGATTTAATTAATAAATTTGAATTTTGATTTTGCCCATCAGTAGTTGAAGGAATATTTCCGTTTAATTGGCCTTCAACACTTTGAGCTCTTAGATTTACCACTTGTTTTAATATTTCTGCTGCTTTTTCATATTCATCATATGTATAAAATGCTGTATTATCTGTTTTAACTAATTCGTCAATTTGTCCTCTAATTCTGTTATATGTTTCTTCAAACTTACCAGCATATACATATTCCTCTACTAATTTATTAAGATATTCATGATATTTAGCTAAATATTCTTCATTATCTAATAATGTTGCAAAAAATTTTCTATCTTCATTAGATATTCCTTGTGAAAAAGGTGTATCAATTGCAAAATTTATTGTAGAAGTTGCACTTCCTTGACTTTCACTATTTTGACTTCTTCCACCCATACTAAATCCACCAAAAGCTAAATTATAGTCCCAAGGAACTAGGCTTAATTTTCCATCATCTTCATACAAATAATAGTTATGTGTCATATTACCACTTAAACTATCTAAATTTACAACAAATGTATGTACTGCTAGATATTTTAATACAGCATCTACATCCATATATTGTTCAATATTATTATTTTCACTAATATTTTTTAAAGCAGTAACTACTCTTTTATGATCTGTATC
This sequence comes from Clostridiales bacterium, assembly GCA_015056545.1. GTDB lineage: Bacteria > Bacillota > Clostridia > TANB77 > SIG350 > SIG350. The sequence goes on from SVGE01000011.1 coordinate 25,258, forward strand.
TGAACTTTCAAATATTGAGCTTTCCCAAATAATTGAATAGCTATCTAATTCATCATCAATATAATTTAGCGAAGCTGCACTTCCTCCACCAAATCCACCCATCATACCTTTACCGACCATATTCTCTGGCATCTCAAATTCTTCCATTCCTTCTGGTATATCTGGTATTTCTTGAATATTAAAATTTTCTTGTTGTATATTTTCATTCATATTATTAGGTGGTGTCATATTCTGTCCTCTACCCATTCCTTGTTGAAAATTAGTTTTTCCACTATCTTGAGTAGCATCTGCTTCATCTGGAAATGAATTAGGATTATTTATTTCCATGCCTTGTGGCATATTGTCTTTCATATTTTGAAACATTTCTTCTGGTATATTTTCTAGCATATCTTCGAAATTCTTATTATCGCCATTTTCTCTATTACCTCCACCCATTTCCATACTATCTGGTTTATAAAGTTCGCCATAGCCTACACCATAATTACGTATAGCAAAACTTTCTTCAACAGCTTCTAATGCTAGATACACACCCCAATACTCACCATTAACATATATTTTAGCATAATTATATAATGATGCTTCTGCATCTAAATATTCAAACATATCATAAACAATAGCTTCCTTCATATTTGTAGCATCTGCATAATTATTATTTAATATTAACTTATCCAAACCATATAAACTTTGTCCATCAACATATTGATCAAATTCTATTTTAAGACTGTACCTATCTGTCTCAGTATCATTGGCAATTGTGCTAAGACTTGTATTACCTTTTGCTCTAATTCCAACATTAGAATATGTCTCATTATTTATTACAACATTACATGAATAATATTCCTCACTTATTGCATTATTTAATAAATCCTGCCAATCTGCTTCATCAATTATAATATTAATATCTATAATTTCCTCTGTATTAAATATTTTTTCTTCGTATTCCATATTTACAGCAACACTAGTAAAACTCTCTAATATTTTATCTGCAAATATTACTCCTAAAATACACAATATAGTCCCAATTGCCACAATAACTAAAACTATTTTATTAATATTTTTATTTGAAATCATTGTAACTATCCTTTCTATTAAGACATATATTCTCCGTTATAACTAACCAAAACCGCATTGTCTATTCCCTCAATTGCATATAATTGGTTTATAAAATCAGTTGTTGCATCTTTTAGTTTTAATTCAACAGTTAATTCAATACCATTTTTATTAACAGTTTTAGATTTAACAATATATTTTTTAACTGTTTCATTAATTTTAGCTATTGCACTATTTTCACTTTTATTATCTAAACATTTAAGTACAAGTATATATGGTTTATCATTTACTTTTCTATTAGCAAATATAACTAATATTAAACCAATAATTATTGCTCCAATAACTGCAAGTGGTATCATTCCTGCACCAATTACAATTCCTTCTGCTAAAGACCAAAATAGGAAAACAATCTCCATTGGATCTTTAATAGCTGCTCTAAATCTAACAATAGAAAGAGCACCAACCATACCAAGTGAAACAACAACATTTGACGAAACCGCTAAAATTACTAATGTTGTAACAAGTGAAAGACCTATTAAAGAAAGAGCAAAACTTGTTGAATACATTACTCCTGAAAAAGTCTTTTTATATATGTAAAAAATATATAACCCAACTACGCATGCAAAAAACATAGCTAATACTGTATCAGTTATTGAATATTGTGATACATTTTCTAAAAAACTTGATTTAAAAATATCATTAAATGTCATAAAAATCATTCCTTTCTAATTATTAATTAATTTGCTTACACAATATTTTGAAAATGCTTCTTGTCTACAATTATTATTTTGAATTATATCAAATATGATATCTGGTAAAAATTCATCATATTTTACTTCCATAATAACTATATTTGCTTCACTTACATCAATATCTATAATATCTTTATTTAAGAAATCTTGACTATACATGCTACTTCGTATATTAAAGTCAAATGTTACTCTAACATTTCCAGCACTATACACATAAGGTTCTCTTGTATATGATACTAATACACTAGGACGCAAAACTTCATTTTTCAATTTAATATAAAACTCTTTAATTAATTCATCTCCAGCTTTTAACATCCATTCATAATCTCCATCTAGAATTTTCTTACATTCTTCTTCTGTTAATTTAGCAGAAAACTTTTTACACAAATTATTTACTTTTGTTTTCTTCTCCAAAACTATATAATTTAAATTATTATTATAATATCTTATTCGAAATTTTTCTCTTAACTTTTTTCCATCTATTTTTTCTTTTAAAGCTTTATTTTTGTAATTATCAAAATATATACTTCTTATTAAATAGTTTCCTTCACTATTTACATGCGAATCTTGTTTCATAATGTTTTTTAATCTGTTTCTTAAAACTATATATTCCGAATAATTTATCTCATATTTTAATTCATGCCTATATTTTTTCTCCATTTTTCCTCCTTTCCCTATAATACTGCTTTTATATTATGCCATAAAATTTTTTAATATAATATTTTTTTCATTATATTTTCACAAAGAAATTTTTGTAACAGTATTATCCGTAGATATTTTATATCGTATTATTATTCTTGCAAATTAAAATTCAATAGTATATAATATATCAAAATATATAATAATTTAAACTAAAATAATTTTTATGGAGGTAGTAGTATGGCACATGGTCATGGTTTTGCTCTTGTAGTTTTAAAAACAGAAAAAGGTTATCTAACAAAAACAGGAACAACAGAAGACATCTATTCAAAAGAGCTTTTAAAATTACCAATTTATTTTATTGGTGGTAAATGGTCAAAAATGGAAGATAGGGTAAAAAAATTCATGGAAGAATCAACAGCATCAAGAGAATTATTTAAAGATATTTCTAAACTTGAAACATATACTTATGTAATTTCTCAAAATGGGAAAGTTGACTTGTATAAGCTATATAGTATATAACAACAAAAAATCAGGTTAAAAAATAACCTGATTTTTAGTTTTTTACCATATCTTTAAAGAAGATATATTAAGTTTTAATTCTTTAAAAGTTTTTACTGTAAATCTGTCTTGATATACATCAACCCATATATCACTATTAGTTCTTCCAATAGCCAATATATCTCCTTTTGTATTACATATTAAAGCAACTGTATCCCCTTCATGTATATTTGCTTTTTCAAAGGCTTTCTTGAACTGAGCGCAAACCTTACTTGCTTCTTGTTTATCCAAAGATAAATAAATAGATGGTAAATTTCTAAAAGCACATAAACTTGATGGATTTTCAAATCTAAGTGACCATGCCCAAAAACAATGATGATCAAAATAATATGGCCCTTTCTCCAATCCTTTAATCTCTGCTGTTGCAATAACTATCCGTCTAAATTGCATTTTTATTCCTCCTAAATTAAATACTATTAATATGCCCAGTATATAAAATTGTCTTCCTCTTCTTCTTCTTTTTCTATTTTCTTTTGAATCTTTATTTTTTCTTCTTCTGACAAGCTAAATATTGTTCCATCTTTAATATCAATATCAGAATTCTTCCCTTCTATTTTAGATGAATACTCTTTTTTAAATTGAAGCGTATATCTATCTAAGATTTGGAAAACATATATATACTTTTCATCATGAGTAGTAAGTACAAGCATTCCACCTTTTCTTTCGATATTTCCTTCAAGCAAATATTCTGAAGACATATCATAAGTATAAACAAAATTTAAACTTGACATATCTAACTGTAAAATAGGACTTTGCTCTCCTTCTTCATTTCCCTGCATTAAATATGTTCCACTATAATTGTTATATACAGGTGAATTAAAAAAAGCATTAAACCTTTCTTTACTTTCTTCTGAACATCCAGAAAAAATGAAACAACAAATAATCAATGATAAGATTACTTTTTTCATATTAGAGTCTCCTTATTTTTCATCAAATAAGTTTTTAAGAAATTCAATATTAGATTTAGAAATAATATCAACTTTATCTTCAATCCCACATGAATAGCGTATTTCTTCCATCCGTTTTGTATCATAACCACTTGATATAATAATTTTAATATTAGGAAACTCATCTGCCACTCTTTGAGCAAGTTCTAATCCATCTATTATTGGCATCTGATAGTCAGTTATTATAATATCAACATGATTACCTTCTCTTAGATACCTAAGTGCCTCAAGAGGTTTATCAAAAGTTATGCATTCTGCATCATTAAAACTCTCTATAAATTCTTTTTCAACTTCAAGCCAATCCGGATAATCATCTACAAGTAAAATCTTTTTCATTTCTTTTCCTCCATCATTTGTAGTTTTAATTAATAACAACTCTGAAATAATCGATTTGTGAAAGTTGTCCATGATTATCTCTTGGTGCAATTTTTTCTATGAACTCTCTTGTCTGATATGAACCTGCTGTATCATAACCCTCGTTATATTCCCATTTATATCTTTTTCTTAAATATCTAACACCTTCACTTTTTTTATCCTTTTTTCCTCTAGTTTTTATAGGATAAATCAAAGCAGGATTTAGATTATATATATACCATTCTTCTTCAGGAGCAAAAGAATAAGTTATTTCATAGTCAAAAATGTTAAATTTAACTACACGCTTCGTTCCAGTAGGATTAATTTTTGCTAATGGTGCATATCCAATTAAACTACCGCCTTCACTTCTAAGCCAATCAGCTGATTCAAGAAACATTCGATTATTAACCAAATTTTTTCCCAGTGTAGAACCACACATTCCGATTAACCATGCTGCCTCTACATTATGCAAATACCCATTTGTTTTCATCTGCCAATGTTTTGCGATAACAAAAATTGCATAACCATTATGGTTCCAAACAACATCTTTTGATGCGCTCAAAAAGATATTTAGAAGTTGCGTAGATGGATATAATGAAGCAACAACTTTATTATTATCATTTAAAAAATTAATCTTCCCATTAAACATTTCCTTTGTTTTATACTCTTGATAAAGCCGTTTTAGTATTTTGTTATACATATTTATTCTCCTTTTAATAAAAAATTTTGATTAAAATTTATTTCTTGTTTAAATAGCCTATCCTCCTTTTTTCCTAAGATAACAAAAAGAGTTATCTCATATTCTTTCAATATTAACTAACAATACCTTTAAATTATATCATAAAACCATGTTATAATCAATAATTATGTAAATCAAATTTACACAAAAAAAAGAGTAGGTAAATTACCTACTCTAGTGGCTCCCCGTTCCCAACTAAAAACGAACCACTTATTTCTTCTATTGAAGGAATATTTATTTCTACTTTTGTTTTATCTTGTGCATTAAATAAAATTATAATATGGTCATCATATACATATACTTTATTAACTAACACATTAATTAACATTTTTTTATATTTAATATCATTTACATTTCCATTTTTTAATTTATTCAAAAAGAATTTTACTTCTTGTTCTGTTATGTTTATACATTTATTTTTTTCCACAATGATTTTTTCATTAATTGCTTCTAATTCATTTTCTATTCTGTCAAGTTCTTCAAAAATAGTTTTTCTAATATTATCTTTTTCGCACTCTCTTAAATTAATAAGCATATTTCTTTTTTGTTTTTCTGTACTCTTTAATAGATTTTCTAATCTATTAATATCACTATTATTTTTTTCTTTTTCAATATTTTTCACAACTTGCTTTGCTATTTCAGTTATATTTTTTTCTGTTAGCATATTTCTAGTATTAAATATTACTATATCTTCTATATATTCTTTTTTAATATTTTTTCTGTTACATTTTTTCTTTTTTATACCATTACATATATAATAATAATAAATAGTTCCATTTCTAGAAGTTCCACAAGTACCAGTCATTAATTCATTACAAGTTCCACAAAATAATTTTGTACTTAATAAATATTCTGTTTTTGCTTTTGCTCTTGCTGGTGCTTTTTTATTTGTTTCCATAATTGCTTTTACTTTTTCAAATGTTTTATTATCAATTATTTGTGGAACACCATTTTCAATTCTTATATCATTATATTTATATATTCCTATATATTTTTCATTTTTTAGAATAACATTAATACTATTTTTATTAAATTCTTTTCCTTCTGCCGTTTTTATTAATCTTCTATTAAGCTCTCTAATAATATCTGCAATAGTACTACCATTTGCATACATTTTATATATTAATCTTACAATTTCTGCTTCTTGTTCATTAATTTCATAATGCTTTGTTTCACTAATTTTATATCCAAGAGGTACTTTCCCTCCATTATATAAGCATTTTTCTGCATTTATTCTCATACCTCTTTTTACCTTTTGACTTAATTCAACTGAATAATATTCTGCCATACCTTCAAGAACACTTTCCATAAGAATACCAGAAGCATCATCCGAAATATTTTCTTTTGCAGATAATACCCTTACTCCGTTTTTCTTTAATTTAGCTTTATATATTGCACTATCATATCTATTTCTTGCAAATCTATCTAATTGATAAACAAGTATTCCTTCAAAAAATTTTTTGTTACTATCTTTTATCATTCTTGCAAATTCTGGTCTTTTGTCATTTGTTCCAGTCAATGCTCTATCAATATAAGTTCCTACAATAGTTAAATCGTTTCTTTTTGCATATTCTTCACAAACTTTAATTTGTCCTTCAATAGATTGTTCTGTTTGATTATGCGAACTATATCTTGCATATGTTACTACATTCATACAACTTCCCCTTTCATATATTCATACTTAGCACTTTATGTGCTAAGTATATGTTTTATATATTGCTTATTACTTTAACAGCTTTTCCTAATATTATAATATCTTCTAATTTGTACTCTAACTTTTCATATTCCTTATTTAATGCAGTTAGTATAATTTTATCATTATCCATATATGCATATCTTATTAAAAATTCATCACTCTTTTTTACTTTAATTGCTAATATGTCTCCTGTTTCATATTCCATTTGAAATAATAGCATTACTTCCGAATTTTGTGGTATCAATGGAAACATTGAATTGTCTTTTACTGGAATACCTACTGGTTTATCAATTTTATAATTAAGGTTATACTCATTTCCTATCATTTCAAGTCCAAAGTTCTCTGTAATATTTATCATTGCTTCTTCATCTATCTCTGTAAATGAAAGTAAAAATTGAGAAAGAGGTTCTTTATTCAATTCTTTCTTTATTTCCTCATAAGCAATTTTTTCAATATTATTCTCAAAAGTATTTTCGAAAGTATTTTCAAAAATTCCTAATGAAGTAATTTTAGTTATATTCTGCAATGCACTTAGTACTTCTATTACTTCTTTTGGAGCTTTATCAATATACCCTTCTAATATTAATAATCTTTCATCTACATTACATATCTCTGCTATTGTTTTTGATATTTCCTCTG
>SVGE01000005.1 GCA_015056545.1 Clostridiales bacterium
AATTTTATTGTATAACACTTTTAGTTTTACCTAAGCTGTTTTGTTGTAGTTTTTTTGTTTTATTTTCTCCTCCTTCCTTCAGTTCTTTATTATATTATTGCCAAAATATATTTTTTTAATTTGGGCACAAAAAAGAACCTAAGACTACATTACGTTTTGTCGTAATATATTCTTAAGTTCTTTGCAAAAATTGGCATGTCAATTAAAGATGCTTTTATACTATAAACATCCCCCCCCCCTAGTATTTAGCACTTTCTGGCACATTACTTTGGTTTTATTTGACATTTTTTACACCCCTTTTCTGTTTGTATATTATCATATGTTGTTTATCTTTTCAATAGAAAATAGAGAATTATTTAAATTCTCTATTTAACTATTTTTATATAATTTATTATATACATTATATTCTCTTAATACTTTTTTCCAGTATGTAGATGTTTCTTTATATGGGATTTCTTCTAAGTTATTGTCTAGTGTTATTATTCCCTCTTCTATCCATTTATCTACATTTCCTTGTCCTGCATTATATGCAATTATTGCTATAGTTTTATTTTGATATTTGTTGTATAGTTCTTTAATATAATATGTTCCAATTTCTATATTAATTTCTGGTTCATATATCATATTTGTGTTAAAATTATCTATCCCTATTTTATTACTTATTTCTATAGCTGTATCATCTACAATTTGCATTAAACCTTTTGCATTAGCTTTTGATGTTGCTCTTTCATCAAAATTGCTTTCAGTTTTAATAATTGCATATATTAAGTTTTCATCTATTTCATATCTATCACTCATTGTAGATACAATATTGTGATATTTTTTAGGATATATTATTTCTTTTATTATATAATTGCTTACACTTAGTATTAATATAATAAATATAAATGCAATAAATATTTTGCTAATTTTTTTCATACAACTCCCCTTTTATTTAGTATCATACCAACTTAAACCAACTTTTGAATCAACCTTTAGAGGTACATTTAATTTTAAAGCATTTTCCATACATTCTATTAAAATATTTTTTGCTTCTTCTACTTCATCTTCATATGCTTCAATTATCAATTCATCGTGTATTTGCATTATTAATTTAGATTTAAGCCCTCTTTCTTTCATAGTATTATATACATTTATCATAGCAATTTTAATTATATCTGCTGCAGTCCCTTGTACTGGAGCATTCATTGCTACTCTTTGTCCAAAACCTCTAATATTAAAGTTTTTTGAATTAATCTCTGGTATATATCTTCTTCTATTTAATAATGTTTCTGCATATCCAGTTTCTTTAGTTTTATTAACACAATTATCCATATATTCTTTTATGCCAAGATACTTACTTAAATATTTTTCTATATATACACCCGCTTCTTTTACAGTTATTTTTAATTGTTGTGCTAAACCATATTCACTTATACCATAAACTATACCAAAATTAACTGCTTTTGCTGCGCTTCTTTCCTTTTCTGTAATTTCATCTTCTTTTAAACCAAATACTTGCATCGCTGTTTCTGTATGAATATCTTGATTATTATTAAATGCTCTAACCATAGTCTCATCATTTGACATATGTGCTAATACACGTAATTCTATTTGTGAATAATCTGCATCAATAAGTTTACATCCTTTTTTCGCAACAAACATCTTTCTCAACTTTTTCCCATCATCTGTTCTAACTGGTATGTTTTGCAAGTTAGGCTCTGTTGAACTTAATCTACCTGTTGTTGTTACAGCTTGATTTAATCTTGAATGTATTCTTCCATTTACTATATATTGTTTTAGAGCATCAATATATGTTGATTTAATTTTCATTACTTTTCTATATTGCAGAATCCTATCTATTATATCATGTTCTCCTTGCAATTTTTCTAATACTTCAATATCTGTTGAATATCCACTTTTATTCTTTTTAACAAATGGAAGCTTCATTTCCTCAAATAATACATTTCCTAATTGTTTAGGTGAATTTATATTAAATTTCATGCCTGCTAAACTATATATATCTTCTTCTAATTCTTTTACTTCTTCATTAGTTTCTTTTTCGATTTCTGCAATAACATTACTATCTACTCCAACACCTGTAAACTCCATATCTCCTAAAACTGTTACTAAAGGCATTTCAATTGTATTAAATAGCATTGTTTGATTATACTTCTCTAATTCTTTTTCTAAAATTTCTTTTAATTTTTCTATTCCACCACATATATATTTTCTATTTTCTATTTTTACTTTATATTTTTTTTCGTCTTTATCCTCTTTAACAGCATTACCTCCACACAAATTAAAAGATAATTGTCTATCATTTCCTTTTTCTTCTTTCATGTTGATATCAAAATACTCTAACAACATATCTTTTATGCTGTATTGTTTATTTGAAGAATCTACTAAATATTTTGCTATTAATATATCAAATAAAATATTATTTAATTCTATACCTATTTTTCTTAGCATAATATAATCTTTTTTTACATCATATCCTATTTTTTCAATATCTTTATTTTCAAATATCTCTTGAAAATATTTTTTAAAATCTTCTAAACTTAATATATCTTTTCCTATGTTATACACAGTTTTATTCACATAAAAAGTAAATATTTCTATATCTTCAAATTCATATCTTTCTTTATCTGAAAAATAGCATATTAATCTTTTTTCTTTTTTAATATTTTCTACAATATCTTCTATTTGTCTAATATCTGTTACTTCTATTGTTTCTAAATCTTCTATTTGTCCTAGATGTTCATTATCTACATCATTGTTATCATATACATGTGATTTTAAATTAAATCTTTCAATAAATGTTTTTAATTCTAATTCTCTTAAAATAGTATATAGTTCTTCTGTATTATATTCCTTTACTATTAATTGCTCATCTGTATATTCTATAGGTACCTCTAAGCAAATAGTTCCTAATTCTTTACTTAAATATGCTTTATCTTTATTTTCTATTAAATTTTCTAGAAGTTTTCCTTTTATTTCTTTTTGTTTTTCATTTTCTATCATACTATATATATTGTCTACACTACCATATTTTTGTATTAATGTTAAACCAGTTTTTTCACCAATTCCTGGAACTCCTGGAATATTATCTGAACTATCCCCCATTAATGCTTTTAATTCTATCATTTGTAGAGGTTTTAAGTCATATTTTTCTTTTAAATATTCTTCATTAATTGTTAATAAAGTAGTTCTACCTGTCTTAGTATGTGGTAATTTGATATTTATATTTTCTTCAACTAATTGAAAACTATCTCTGTCTCCTGTTAATATTACTACTTTTTTATTTTCTTTGCTTAATTTTTTAGCTAATGTCCCTATTATATCATCCGCTTCATATCCTTCTTTTTCAAATATAGCTATATTCATTGCCTTTAGAATGTTTTTCATATATGGTAGTTGCATAGCTAATTCTTCTGGCATTCCTTTTCTGTTAGCTTTATATCCATCATATTTTTTATGTCTAAAAGTAGGAGCTTTTAAATCAAATGTAACAGCTATATAATTTGGTTCTTCTTCTGTTATTGTTTTTTGCATTGTAGCTAAAAAACCAAATATAGCATTTGTGTATACTCCATCTTCATTCATTAATAATCTTGGCCCTGAAACCCCATAATATGCTCTATTTAAGATACTATTTCCATCTATAATTAATACTTTTTCCATATAAAATCCTTTCTGTTATTAATTTCTATTTTTCTATTACAATAACTGGTACTTCCATTTCATCTTTAGTAAGTCCACAATGAGTAGACTTTTTAATAGGCTTTCCTTCTGCTCTTTTTTTAACTTTTTTATTCTATATTCTAACTTTGATGCCAATATTCTATTTTCTGTCTCCCATACATTTTCTATTTTTTTAACATTGTGTGTTAACGTATATTTAGCACATTTTTCTTCCTTACTTAAATGTTCCTCAAATCTTCTATTTATATCTGTTGTTATCCCTGTATAAATAGAATTATCTTCACATCTTAACATATATACATAATACATATTTCACCTTATTTTAAAATATCTCTAATATAATCTTTTATTGCACCATCTTCTGCATTATCAAAAAAATATTTTTTTAATTGCTGTCTATTAATTGTTTGATATAAAAACTCTTGGTCAATTTCTTTTAAAATTGTTAGCATATCTTTATGTGTAACTTTTTTCACTTCATCTAAAATTCTTTTATTAGTTTGTTCTGGAATGGCTCTTTCTTTTGGATATCCTCCACCAAATTCTGTTTCAAATAATCTTTCGAAAATATATTTAAGTGTTAATTCTCCTCCCCATCCAAATCCTTTTGCATAGCCTATAGATATTGCATTACCTGCATTTATTTGACTAAACAAATATGCATCAAGTGAATCAACAATATGTCCACATAAAACATTTGGAAAACTATTAAGTGCAAGCATTGCTCCTTCACCTGTTCCACAACCTGTTACAATAAAATCTGCTGCTTTTGAGTTAATTAATATTGCTGCAAGCAAACCAACTTGAACATATGTTAAATTATTCTCTTCATTATTCTCCATTCCATAATTATATACTTCAAAGCCTTTATCTTGTGCAACCTCGTTTAATGCTTCAAAAATAATACTATTTTTTGAAGCTTGACTATTTTCATTAATTAATGCTATTTTCATTCTTTTCTCCTCCTATAATCTTATTTACAAATTCTTCATTATTATATATTTTAATTGCCTTTGGTATTATATCTATTATAAACTCATTATCTATTAATTTCTCACCATCTACATTAAAAACAATATCTTCTTCTAATTTTAATTCAATATGATTTGTTCTAAATTTATGTACACGTTTCTTTCCAACATGTTTTCCTTTTTTTAATTTAAGTAATAGTGGTATCATTTTTATTTTTGGCATTTTTTCAGCAAAATAGATTTCTAACAAACCATCTGTCATATCTGATTTTGGAGAAATATTAAATCCTCCTCCATAAAAACCTCCATTACATATGCTTAATATAGTATAACTATCTTCAAAATTTTTTACATTAGTTTTTATTTTAATTTTTTTAAACTTAAACTTAAAAAAAGTATAAATAATACTAGCATTATATAATTGACTAGATGGAATCTTTGTTTTTCTAAGTTTATCTAAATTATTTCCTACTTCAGCATCTATGCCTGTACATGCAACATTTATAAAATAAATATTGTTTACTTTGCCTATATCAACTAAGTTTTCTCCTTGTGGCAGTTTTTTTATTGTCCTATATGTATCATTTCCGGATCCAGCTGGTATTACTCCTAATATATTTTTTGTACCAACTATTTCTTGTAATATATTACTTAAAGTTCCATCTCCTCCTACGGAATATATTATATTCTCTTCATTTTTATATTCTTTAATAATATCTTTTCCACTTAATTTTTCAGTAATATATCTAATTTCATACTCTATATTTTCTTTACTACATATATTCTCTATATTTGGAACTATTCTTTTATATTTACCTTTACCTGCTAAAGTATTTATAATAAAAATATATTTCATAATTTTTTTACACTTTCTATATAATTTTTCTTTCAAACATAATATATCACATAATCTATTAATTTACTATACCTTTTTATACTGTATTTCATAAAATTTATTTTTATATTTATATTTTTATTATCATTTATATATTTATATGTTATAATACATATGTAATTTAATTAGTCGCTAATAATATTTATTGCTTCATGTTGTTATCCAAGCGACAGAATGGAGGTTTATATGAGAAGTATTGGAACAGTAGTAAGAGGAATTAGAACACCTATTATTAAAGCAAATGATGATTTAGCTAATATAGTAGTAGATTCACTTTTACAAGCAAAAGAAGAAGAAAAATTTGAATTTAGAGATAAGGATATTGTAGCTATAACAGAAGCTGTTGTTGCAATAGCTGAAAACAATTATGCAACAGTTGATGATATAGCACAAGATATTAAAGCGAAATTTCCTAGTGGAAATATTGGTCTTTTAAATCCTATTTTAAGTAGAAATAGATTTTCACTTTTACTAAAAGGTATGGCAAGAGGTGCAAAACATATTACTATTCAATTAAGCTTTCCAAGTGATGAAGTTGGTAATGGTATTTTAAATGAGGATTATTTAGAGCAAAATAATTTAGATTTATCTAGTATCATTTCTGAAAAACAATATGATGAAATATTTAGTGATTATATTCACCCTTTTACAGGTATTAATATGGTTGAATTTTATAGAGAATTAGTTAAAAAAGAAGGATGTGAAGTAACTTTTGTTTTTAGTAATAATCCAAAAACTATTTTAGAATATTCTAAAGATGTTTTAGTTGCGAGTATACATACGAGAGAAAAAAACAAAAAACTTTTAAGAAATAGTGGTGCAAATATTGTTTTAGGTTTAGACGATATTTTAAATAAATCTATAAATGGATGTGGATATAATTCAAAATATGGATTATTAGGAACAAATAAAGCAACTGAAGAAAAAATAAAGTTTTTCCCAGAACACGGAGATATTTTAGTGCAAAAAATTCAAGAAAAATTAAATTCTATTACTGGAAAAAATATTGAAGTAATGGTTTATGGAGATGGATGTTTCAAAGACTCTGTTGGAGGTATTTGGGAACTTGCAGACCCTGTTGTATCTCCTGCTTATACAAGTGGATTAGAAGGAACTCCTAATGAATTAAAGTTAAAATATCTATCAGATAATAAATTTAGTGATTTAAAAGATGATGAATTAAAACAAGCTATAATTGAAGAAATTAAAGGTAAAGCCAAAGACTTAAAAGGAACTATGCAAACACAAGGAACTACTCCAAGAAAACTAACAGATTTAATTGGTTCATTATGTGACTTAACTTCTGGTAGTGGCGATAAAGGAACTCCAGTAGTATTTATTCAAGGTTATTTTGATAATTTAGCTAGTGAATAAAAAATACATATTAAAGGGACAGCTTAAAACTGTCCCTTTATATTTAGTTTAAAAATCTTTCTTTATCTTTTTCTATTTGTTTTTGATATCTATCTTGTTCACTATATATGCAACCACAATATTTTTGCATATATATTCCAAGTTCTCTCGCTTTGTTTTGACCTTGTCTAAAACCTTCTCTAAAATCTATATATTCGAATTTCAATTCATATTTCTTACAAATCTTTTCTCCTATTTTTTTAATCAATTCATGATTTTGATATGGACTTACAAATAATGTTGTACAAATACTATCAAATCCATTTTCTTTTGCATATTTTGCTGTTTGTTCTAATCTTTTAGTATAACAATATGTACATCTTTCTTTTTCTTTATTTGCAACATTTCTACAAAAATCAATTAAACCATACTCATCTAATATATTTACTTTAATATCAGTATTTTGATAAAGTTCAATAAGTGTATCCCTTCTTGCTTCATATTCTTTATATAGATGAATATTTGGGTTATACCATAAAAGTTCAAATTGTATATTCATTTGTTTTAATTTTTCTACACAATAAATACTACAAGGCCCACAACAAGTATGTAATAACATTTTTCCCATATATTAAACTCCTATCTTTGCTTTAATATCCATAATTTTTTCTATAAAGTTTTCAGATAATATTTCTCCATCTTTAAAATAAATTGTTCTTTCAAACTTAGCATCAAACCAACTAAAAACTTCCTTGAAATATTGTGTTTGATTTTCAATTAATTCACTATTTTCTTCTTCTGTTGCTCCACCTGTTAATACTAAATATATTTTTTTATTTTTCAATTTATCTGTTCCATAAAAAGGATATAATCTATCTATAAATGTCTTCATTTGTGCTGTTACATTATTAAAATACACAGGAGATACGAGTATTATTTTATGAAACATATCTATATTATCATAAATATTAGTCATATCATCATTATATCTACATTTCCCATTGCTAAGTCCTTGACATTGAATACAACCTTTACAATATTGTATGTTCATCTCATTTAATGGAAAATATGCATCATTAATATTCATAAGATTTTTTATAATAGTAAATGAGTTTTTGTTTCTAGGACTTCCTGATACATATAATTTCATTTTTCTTACCTCCTCATATTTAAATCTTATTTTCTTATTTTTATAAATACAACTACTATAGCACTAATTAATATAACAACTACTATTATTAACACAATTATTAAATAAAATGAAATTTGTTCACTACCTTCTTCTTGATTATTTTTTAGATTACTAGTTTGTTCATATACTTCGTCCTTTATTTCAAAAGTATCAATTACATCTTTAAAACTATCATATAACTCTTTTTGTGTTGTAGTATAAGTTATATAATATACATTATTTTTACTGGTAAAAATATACTTATATTGGTATATATATTTTTCACTTTCTGGTGTTTGTTTACATTGACTTTTTATTAATAAAGCATCATAATTATTAACTTTTACAATTTTACTAGATATTATTTCATTAGGCATATTAGCTTTCTCTAGGGCTCTGTCTATATCTTCTTCTATAGCTTTTATTTCATCTTCTGTAAAATTAACAACATTGGCTCCATTTTTATTTTCTTTAACAATTATATTAAAATTATCTGTAAGCTTATTAAATGTTATTGTCCCAGTATCTTCATCTACACTTTCTACATATTTCTCTGGAATATCTATTTCATATTTTTCATCTGAATAAGCTAATACTGATATAGTAAACATTAAACTAAAAATAAATAACACACATAAAATTTTATTTAATTTCATAATTATCTCTCCTTATTTATCATATTTAAAACCTAAATGGTCATATGCTAATTTAGTTGCCATTCTTCCTCTAGGTGTTCTGTTTAAAAAACCTATTTGCATTAAGTATGGTTCATATACATCTTCTATTGTATCTACTTCCTCACCTATACATGCTGCTAAAGTTTCTATTCCAACAGGTCCTCCTTTAAATTTTGTTATAATATTTTCAAGCATCAATCTATCAATATTATCTAAACCTAAATTATCTATTTCTAAACTATTTAAAGCTATTTGTGCAATATTTAAATCAATTGTTCCATTTCCTTTAACTTGAGCATAATCTCTAACACGTTTTAATAATCTATTTACTATTCTAGGTGTTCCTCTTGCTCTTCTTGCTATTTCATTTGCACCTTCTTTATCTATAGAAATATTCAAAATTGTAGCAGATCTAACAACAATTTTTTCAAGTTCTTCTATTGAATAGAGTTCTAGCCTATGTATTACTCCAAATCTATCTCTAAGTGGTGATGTTAAACTTCCTGCTTTTGTTGTTGCACCTATTAGAGTAAATTTTGGTAAATCTAATCTTATTGATCTAGCACTAGGGCCTTTACCAATAATTATATCTAATGCAAAGTCTTCTAATGCTGGATAAAGAATTTCTTCAACAGACCTGTTTAACCTATGTATTTCATCTATAAATAGCACATCATTATCTGATAAATTTGTAAGTAATGCTGCTAAATCACCTGCTTTTTCTATTGCTGGCCCTGATGTTATTCTGATATTACTTCCCATTTCATTAGCTATTATATTAGATAATGTTGTTTTACCTAATCCAGGAGGACCATATAGTAAAACATGGTCAAGTGGCTCTCCCCTTTGTTTTGCCGCTTCTATAAATATCTTCATATTTTCTTTTACTTTTTCTTGTCCAATATATTCATCTAATGTTCTTGGTCTTAAAGTAGTTTCAATATCTATATCCGCTTCTTCTAAACCAGGACATACTATTCTTTCTTCTTCATTCATTTTTATCTTCCTTTCATCAATTACATTATATATTAGATATATAAAAAAAACTAGTGTTTTATTTTACTTTTAATATTTTTTGTAATCTTTTTTATATAAAAATACTCTTTTTTGGTTTACATAACATCATTTTTAGTGTATAATATATATGGAGTTTTTCATTTTATAAAAATTGAGTAAAAAATTTTTTACACGGAGGTCGAATATATATATATGAGAAGAATTAAACAAAATTTCTATCCTGAAGGATATTTTGAAGTTATTCGGATAGAAAATATGTCTGTTGAGGAAATAGAAGAAATAACGGGAAAAAATGTAGTTGTATCCGGAAGAGTAATTGCATATATTGCTGATGATACATCAAATTATCTTAAAATAGATATGGGAAATGGTAGAATCGGAATTATATATACAGAAAATGATGAAGATATATACAAGAATAAATCTCTTGTTAACGAAGTAATTAATTTTCGTATAAAAACTAAAAACGAAAACAACGAATATATTCTTGAAAGGAATTCATTAATTAATAAAGCAAGAAATGAAATTCTCCAAAATATTAAAATCGGGGATATAATTAAATCAAAAATTGTAGCATTCCTCGGTTATGGAGTTTTCGTAGATATTGGTTGGGGAGCAACAGCTCTACTTTATAAAACAGATATCATCGGAAACCCAAGTCATCCAAAAGAAGTCCTGAAAAACACTACATTCTTAGATGTTGAAATTAAGAATATTTCTGATGATGGTAATATTTATGTTAAAATGATAGAAAATGGTTGAATATCAACCATTTTCTATTTTCTTTTTTAAAGTTATTGACTTATTTATTTTTCCTTGTATAATATATATAGAAAGGCAAGGTGTTTTTATGACTAGTAAACAAAGAGCATATTTACGTAGTTTAGCAAATACAATAAAACCAGTTTATCAAATTGGTAAAAATGGTTTAAATGAAAATCAAATAGAAGCAATTGATAATACATTAGAAGCAAGAGAATTAATTAAAATAAATACTCTTGTTACAACTCCTGAAGATATTACTGATATAGCTAATGAAATTGCTAATAAAACTAATAGTGATATTGTACAAATAATGGGAAATAAAATAACATTATATAGAAAAGCTAAAAAAAATTCAAAAATAGAATTACCAAAAAAATAATGATAAACACGGTTTATCATTATTTTTTATTCAAAGAATCTGTATTTATGCTTTTAGCTGTAACAATTATATCAAAAACATTCATTGAAGTATATTTTTCAATATCGTATTTTATAGCATCTTTTAATTCTTTCATAGTTTGTCTAATATCAAATCCATAATTTAATATAACTTCTACTTTTATTATTACTCCTTCATTATAACTATTTGCTTCTACTTTAGTAGTTTTATATACACCTTCAATTTTATCTGAATTATATTGAGCAAATTGTCTAAACACATTAATTGAAATATTATAGTCACCTATATATGTATAAGTAGGTCTAATAATAGATTTTTCACTTATAAACATTTTGTTATCTTTACTTTTCTTAAATATTTGAAGTGAATCTAATAAATACCCTGAAAAATCTTTTTTTAGTTCAAATGTAGGAACTGGAATAACATGTTTTCCTTCAACCTGTCTAACATTTTTAGCTGTTTGTATTTCTTCTGGTGTTGCTACATCTTCAATATATATTGTTTTTTCAATAGGTGGAAAACCTAAATTATTTACAATTTGATTTACCATATTATCTGATGTTCCAAGAATTAATATAGAATCAATCTCTTCTCTTTGTCTATATCTATCTATTTCTTCTTTTTGTCCTGGTCTGCTAAATAAAGCCTGTTTAACAGAAGCAATTTTTGTTTCAGCTTTTTTAGCAGATACCCCAGCAACTACTTTATTACCTTTTATTAAAAGTGCATCATCTATTATATAATTAAGTCCATATTCTTTTGCAACCATTTGTGCTCTATGGCTTTTACCACTACCACTAGTTCCTACAAAAGCATATACTTTCATATATATCCCTCTCTTTATTCTTCATCTGTATCTTCTTGTGGAAGAGCATCTTTTCTTGAAAGATTTATTCTTCCTTGTTCATCTATATCTAAAACTTTTACTAAGAATTCATCTCCAATATTTACTACATCTTCAACTTTTTCTACTCTTTTTCTATCTAGTTTAGAAATATGAACCATACCTTCTTTTCCAGGTAAAATTTCAACAAATGCTCCAAAATTCATTATTCTAACAACTTTACCCATATATATTTCTCCTGGCTCTATTTCTTTAGCTATTCCTTCTATCATTTTGATAGCTTTTTGTGCATTTTCTTCATCTATTGAACCAACAAATACTGTTCCGTCATCTTCAATATCTATTTTTACACCAGTTTCTTCAATAATTTTATTGATAACTTTACCACCTGCACCAATAACTTCTCTTATTTTATCTGGATTAATTTTTAAAGTATACATTTTTGGTGCGTATTTAGATAAGTTTTCTCTTGGTTTATCTATTGCTTTTAACATAACTTCATCTAAAATATATTTTCTAGCATTTTTAGTTCTTTCAAAAGCTTCAGCTATTATTTCATAACTTAAACCATCAATTTTTATATCTACTTGTATTGCTGTTATACCATTTTTTGTACCAGCAACTTTAAAGTCCATATCTCCAAAGAAATCTTCTAATCCTTGAATATCTAACATCATAATATATTTATCTGGATCATTTTCATCTGTTACTAATCCTGTTGAAATACCTGCTACTGGTTCTTTAATTGGAACACCAGCATCCATTAATGCAAGTGTTGAACCACATATACTTCCTTGTGAAGTTGAACCATTTGAAGATAAAACTTCTGATACAACTCTTATAGCATATGGGAATTCTTCTTGGCTTGGTATAACTGGTTCTAACGCTCTTTCAGCTAAAGCACCATGACCAATTTCTCTTCTACCAGGTCCTCTTGAAGGTCTTGCTTCACCAACACTATATGATGGAAAATTATAGTGATGCATATATCTTTTATTTTCTTGTTCATCTAATCCATCTAATTCTTGAACCTCACTTATTGCACCTAATGTTACTATTGACATAACTTGAGTTTGTCCTCTTGAGAATAATGCACTACCATGTGTTCTATTAAATAATCCTACTTCTGCAGATAATGGTCTAATTTCATCTAATCTTCTACCATCAACTCTTTTATGTTCTTCATAAATCATTTTTCTAACAGTTTTCTTTTCAATTCTATATATAGCTTCTTTTATATCTGCCATTTTTTCATCAATTTCTTCACCATAAACATCTGTAAAATGTTCAACAGTTTTTTGAGTTAATGCATCTAAATTAGCATCTCTATCTTCTTTTTCTACTGCTTGTACAGCTTGATACATATCATCTTTGATAAATTCGTATACATCATTATATACATTTTCATCAACCCCAAATGATTTATATTGCATTTTTTCTTTACCAATTTCAGCTTGCATTTTTTCAATTAATTCAATTACTTTTTTAATTTCTTCATGACCTTTTTTAATAGCTTCTAACATAATATCTTCTGGTATTTCATCAGCACCAGCTTCTATCATACAAACTTTAGATTTTGTTCCTGCTACTGTTAAAGTTAATTTTGTTTTTTCTCTTTGCTCTAATGTTGGATTTATAACTATCTCACCATCAACATAACCAACTGACACACCAGCTATTGGTCCATTAAATGGTATATCTGATATACTAGTCGCAACAGATGCACCAATCATTGCTGCAATTTCTGGGCTATTATCTTGTTCAACAGCTATAACCATACAATTTATACATACATCATTTCTAAAATCTTTTGGGAATAATGGTCTCATAGGTCTATCTATAACCCTTGATACTAATATTGCTTTTTCTGATGGTTTTCCTTCTCTTTTAATAAATCCACCTGGTATTTTACCAACTGCATATAATCTTTCTTCATAATCTACACTTAGTGGGAAGAAATCAATTCCATCTCTTGGTTCTTTTGATGCTGTAACATTAACTATAACAGCTGTATCACCATATCTAACTAAACAAGAACCATTTGCTAATCCTGCCATTTTTCCTGTTTCAATAACTAGCTTTCTTCCTGCTAATTCCATTTCATAAGTTTTAAACATAAAAATTCCTCCTTCTTATTTAAGGGCATTGTAGATTGTAGTTTCTATATTAAAATAATAATACACAAACTACATCCTACATACTATGCCCTAATATATTTTAAACAAAATTAGGAAGAATAGTCAAAATTTTGTGTAACTATCCTCCCTATAAAAATATTAACTATTTTCTTAAATTTAATTTTTCAATTAAAGCTCTGTAAGCTTCTAAATCTTTGTTTTTTAAATAGTTTAATAAGCTTCTTCTTTTACCAACCATTTTTAATAATCCCATTCTTGAGTGATTATCTTTTTTGTGTTCTTTTAAATGTTCATTTAAGTGGTTGATTCTGTCAGTTAATAATGCAATTTGAACTTCTGGTGAACCAGTATCAGTATCATGTTTTTTATATGCATTAATTATTTCAACTTTTTCCATAATTACACCTCCTATAATTTAATATAAGCGCCTTAAACTAAGAAATAATTGGTGTGTTATCTTAAATCCTAGTATAAGGTTTTTAGCCTTAAATATTATACATGAAAAATATACTAATTTCAATAGTTTTACTGAATTTTTGTATATAATTACTAATTTTCTAGTGGCATCTTACAATATTCACATTTAGCATCTTCTATTTCTACTATATTTTTTGCTCCACAACAATTACATATAACAACTTTAGCCTTTATCCTTTTTACATTTTCCTTATTTTGATTTATTATATTCATATCTTTAGATAATACTATTTCTTTTGTAACCATATTAATATATGCTCCTGGAATATATCCCTTACTTATATATTTTTGCAATTCTTTTTCTACTGTTTCTACTGATTTTCCAGTTATATTAGCTATCTCATTTATAGTTCTAACATTTCCGCTATAAATAATTGATTTATATTGTTCTATTATTTCAGATTCCTTTATATAGCTTTTACCTACTCTTCTTAAACAATATCCAATTAGTGCAAACATAGAAATTAAAATAATATCATCTTTTCCAAACCCTTCCATTAGACATGCAATAATTCCTATTCCAGCTATTGCATATGGAGCAATGCCTAAAATATTAAAAATTCTTCCTATAATTCCATTTATATTTTTATTAAAAGACAGTCTTTTAATAAGTAAAAAAATTCCTACTGGCCAAAAAAATATAAAAGCTACAATAATTACTGGCCATGAATAAATTGAATTCATTTCATCATTTTCATTCATTTCTTTTTCCTCCATTTTTCTACTTTTTTTACTATTATATTATAACATTTTATTTAATTCAAGTAAAATTGACTTTTTATCTTAATAAAGAAAAAGGAAAATATACAGTTATTTTACGTATATTTTCCTCTTTTCCTTTAATAAAATATTTGTCCAGTTTGTACCAAATTCAAATATTCATCCCTTTTTTGTTCGTTTGAAAAAATTATAGAGAACCGAACAGAAATTGGCGCACTTCTTCTTTTATTATGGTCGATATCTCTTACTATACCTCCAAAATCTTTTGCTTTTTCAATAATTTTTACTGCACTTTCTATTAAAACTAGCTCTCCCATTTTATTTCCAGCTTCTCCAAATGCTTCTAATATTGGCATCATTTTATTTCTATCGAAAAACCAAAATACTGGTACACAACTCATATAGAGCACTCCCTTTTATAAAAAATTTTATTTCTTAAATTATATCACATTTTTATACAAAATTATATACTTCTTTATTCATTTATAATATCTTTTATAACTTCACTAGCAATTATTAAACCAGCAACTGATGGAACAAAGGAGATACTTGCTGGAACATTTTCATAATTTTCATTATCTATTTTTTTAGGCTCTTCTTTTGAATATACAACTTTTAGCTTTTTTATTCCCTGTTTTCTTAATTCTTTTCTAATTACTTTAGCTAAAGGACATACTTCTGTTTTATTAATATCTGTAACTTCTATCTCAGTTGGATTTAATTTATTTCCTGTTCCCATTGAACTAATTATTTTTATATTTTCTTTGTTTGCTCTTACAATAAGTTCAATTTTTGCTTTTACTGTATCTATAGCATCAACTATATAATCATAATTTTTTAATGGATATCTATCTGCATTTTCTGGAAGATAAAAGATAGGAAATTTATTAATCTTAACTTCTGGATTAATCTCTAATATTCTTTCTTCCATTACATCAACTTTAAGTTTTCCTATTGTTTTTGTTGTGGCTATAATTTGCCTATTAATATTTGACTCACTAACTATATCGTTATCATAAAGGTCAATATGTTTTATACCGCTTCTTACAAGCGCCTCTACTACATATCCACCTACTCCACCTATTCCAAATACAGCTATTTTTTTACTTCCTATTTTCTCTAAATTTTCTTTACCTATTAACATTTCTGTTCTTAAAAATTTATCACTCATTTTATCCTCCATAAAGCATAGGGGTATACACTCTAATTATATACCCCTTTTTATTTATCTAGCTTTTTCTTCAATTTCTTTTAATATTTTATCTATAAAGTCTTGTATTGGCATTTGTCCAATATCTCCTTCTTTTCTACTACGCACACCAACTGCATTGTTCTCGATTTCTTTATCTCCTAATATTAACATATATGGAGTTTTTTGAAGTTGAGCTTCACGAATTTTATATCCTATTTTTTCTTGTCTATCATCTAATTCAACTCTTATACCATTTTCAGCTAGTTTTTCTACTACTTTATTCGCATATTCTTTTTGTGCATCAGATATAGGTAATACTTTTATTTGAACTGGTGCAAGCCATAATGGAAATGCTCCTGCAAAATGTTCTGTTATTATTCCTATAAATCTTTCAAATGAACCAAATATTGCCCTATGAATCATAATAGGTGCTTTTTTATCTCCATTACTGTCAATATATGATAAATTAAATCTAAGTGGTAGTTGGAAATCAACTTGTACTGTACCCATTTGCCATTCTCTACCTAAGCAGTCTTTCATTTTTATGTCTATTTTTGGACCATAGAATGCTCCATCACCTTCATTAATTCTATATTGTCCTTCCCCACATAATTCATCTAAAACTTCTTTTAAATTAGCCTCTGCTTTATTCCATAACTCAATCTCTCCCATAAAGTCATCTGGTCTTGTAGATAAAGTTAATTCGAAATCTATACCAAATATTCCATACATATATTTAGCAATTTCAATAATATCTTTAATCTCTGAACCAATTTGTTCTTCTGTAATAAAGTTATGTGAATCATCTTGTCTAAACATTCTAACTCTAAATAATCCATTTAATTGACCAGATTTTTCATTTCTGTGAATAACATCTATATCATTAAAACGTAAAGGTAGGTCTTTGTAGCTTCTTAATTTAGATGCATATATTTTTATAGAATTAGGGCAATTCATTGGTTTTAATGCTTGTTCTTTACCATCTGAGTCAGTAAGTACAAACATATCTTCTTTATAGTGATCCCAATGTCCTGAAATTTTCCATAATTCACTACTATTTAATTGTGGACCTGAAAATTCTAAATATCCCCTCTTTTCATGTTCTTTTCTCCAAAGGTCTATTAAAACATTCATCATTTTAAAACCTTTTGGCATCCAATATGCCATACCAGGAGCTGTTTCATCAAAAAAGAATAAATCTAATTCTTTACCTAATTTTCTATGGTCTCTTTTTTTAGCTTCTTCTATCATTGTCACATATTCTTCTAATTGACTAGCTTTAGGGAATGAAATACCATATATTCTTTGAAGCATTTTGTTATTAGCATCCCCTCTCCAATAAGCACCTGATGATGAAAGTAATTTTACAGCTTTAACTGAACCAGTAGATGCAAGATGTGGTCCTCTACATAAATCTGTAAAATCTCCTTGTTTATAAAATGAAATGATTTCTCCTTCTGGCAATTCATTAATTAATTCTACTTTATATGGTTCATCTTTCATTAATTCAAGAGCTTGTTCTTTTGGTAATTCAAATCTTTCAATTTTAATATCTTCTTTTATAACTTTTTTAATTTCTTCTTCAATTGATCTTAAGTCCTCTTCTGAAAATGGTTTATCTATATCAAAATCATAATAAAAACCATTTTCAATAGCTGGTCCAATTGTAACTTTAACATTTGGGAATAATCTTTTTACAGCTTGTGCCATAATGTGTGATGATGTATGCCAATATACTTTTTTTCCTTCTTCATCATTAAATGTTAAAATATTTAATGATGAATCTTTTTCAATTATATAATCTAACCCTTTTACTTCACCATCAACTTCTGCGCATAATGCAACTCTTGCTAATCCTTCACTAATTTTCTTAGCTATTTCTAAAACTGATAATCCTGATTCAACGTTTATTACTGAACCATCTTTTAAACTAATATTTATCATAATTTACCTCCTAAAAATTTAATTATATTATTCTTAATATTATACTAACTTTCTCGTCAGTTTCTTTATATATTTGCACATAAAAAAACACCTCCTAAACACTTATGTGCTTAGGGGTGATTAATATCTATTATCACGGTCCCACCCTAATTTTTAACTTCATTTTAATTATAACGGAATTACCGGCAATATGCTCTCAAGGGTAGTTTTTCAAATATCTGTACTAAGATTAACTTTCAGCTTATAATTAATCCTCTCTTTTAGCCATTTATATTTTACTTTGTCCTCTCATCGATTTACATTCATAATTTTACAACTATTTTTAATTAATGTCAATAATTAAAGAAGAAGATTTTACTCTTCTTCTTTTAATTTATAAAAATTTTCTGTAGTTGTAAATGTTTCCATATCTGCAATATCTGTATATATTACACCTAATAAATGGTCATATTCATGTTGAATAGCTCTTGCTGGAAAATCTTCAAATTCTTCTATATGTTTCTCACCTTTTAAGTCAGTATATTCTATTTTTATTTTTGTACTTCTTGGAACCATAGCAAAAAATCCTGGTACACTTAAACAACCTTCAAATCCCCATTCTTGTTCTTCACTATATTCTACTATTTTAGGGTTTATAAATACTGTTAGTGGAAATTCAACTATTTCTTCTCCTTCTTCATCTTCACCTATAACTTTAACAATAAATATATTCTTATTTGCTCCAACTTGTGGTGCAGCTATTCCACATCCTTTTTGTTCATATAAAGTATTTACCATATTAATTATTAGGTTTAATTCATCATTGATATTTTCAACATTTTGATTAGAATTTCTTAGGATTTCATCACCAATTGTAACCATATCATATATATTGTTGATGTCATTTAAATTAAATTCTCCTTCTATTCCTAATTCTTCTACAACTTGTCTAACTTGATTTTCATTTACTTTCTTCATTATTATCACCATATATATTGTACTACAAATATATGTATTATTCAATATATATTATTTTAATTGCCATGCAGATGAAACACTACTTCCATCACCTTTATTTGTATCAGATATTTCTGCAGTTGCACTTAATGTAACTACTGGACGAAGTCCTTTTAATCTTACTGACATATCATCCCCCATATCAGTACTATAAAGGCTCATACTACTTACTTCATTATTTATAACATCTCTTACACAAAAACTTGCATATGAATCAAATTCTCCTATCGCATATACCATAATAGTACTAGAAGATAACCAATATCCCTTATCTTTAAATATCATATCCAATACTTTATTATCTACATCTATTAAATTCTCCTTTTCATGAATATAGTAATTTGGTATATAATCCCCAAGTTCTTTCCCCTGTTCTGGTCCTGTTCTGAACATTAATATCTGTCCTATACTATTTTCTAATTCTCCTATTGTTCTTACATTTTCTGGTATATTAGTATTATTCCAACTATCATCTTTATATATCCACTTTGTCTCATCATCTCCATCAAAACCTATTAATTCATTTATATCTTCTATTTTTAAATTTCTTCCTCCATATACTGTTTCGCATATTGTATCTAATCTAGTTGGCCCATAGGCAAATGCATTTCCCCCATATAAAGCTATATTTTCTACTGGTTCTGCACTTACTAAAGTTACTTCTGTTCCATTATTTTTTAATACTATCCACATTATATCTTGATATACTATTTCTTCTTCACCTTCATCAAATGAACTATCTCCATCTTTATCATTAAATATCCAGCTTGTTTCATTTGTTCCTGTTGCTGTTTTTATATCATATGTTCCACCTGTTGTATTATAATCTACATAATCTCCTACTTGTAGAACTTCTATTATTGGTTTACCAACAATTACTTCTTTTCTTATCCCTAATTCTATTAACCAATCCCTATATGGATTATCTTCTCTACTTCCTAATACTATTTCCCCATTACTTATTGCTATTAAATCTTTATATTCTTCTTTAAATTCTGGAATAATTGCTTGTATTTCTGCTAATTCTGTTGCATTTAATAATTCCCCTTCTCCATTTCCTGTTGCTAGTTCTATCATATTTTCTGCATTTTTGACTGCTAGCATTTCTTGATATGTTCTTATATCACTTTTAAATACAGCTTCTTTTGCTCTTTCTATTATGCCTCCTTCCATAAAAGTTACAATAACTGCAGCTGTTAATATTATTAGTACAATTATTGTTACAATTAACGCGACTAAGCTTATACCTGATGTTCTTTTGTTCTTCATAAAAATTCCTCCTTCATATTTTCCATTATTGGGTAATGGCTCCCTAAGTTCTTTTTTTTTACACGACAAAAAGAACTTAAGAGCATATTACTTTTCGTAATATATTCTTAAGTTCTCTATATATTTTGGCATGTCAATTAAAGATGTTTTTATACTATAAACATCCCCCCCCCCTAGTATTTAGCACTTTCTGACAGTTTTGCTTAGGTTTATTTGACATTTTCTTACACCTCTTTTCTCTGTTTGTATATTATCATATGCATTTCATCTTTTCAATAGATTTATATAAAAAAAGATGGAAAGTTTTCGTCTTTCCATCCTTTTTTTGTTTATTATAGATATGCATCGAATAAGAAGCTTCCCATATATACCTGAATAATTGGTACCATAACAACTATAACAAATATAACTAATATAACACCAACAAATGCATAAGATATTTCTGGTAATGCTTTTATTGTTTTCTCTATTTTTCTATCAATTTCATGTTGTACATAATCTTCTATCTTTACTATCATTTCAGCTAAATCTGTATCCATACCTATTTTTAACATTTCTGGTATCATTTTAGGGAACAGATTAGATTTAGTAAATGGTTCTATCCAGCTTTCACCAAGTATTAAGTTTGATTTTGATGTTTCAATAATAGATAAAAATACTGTATTTTTAACAACATCTTTACTTAAATCTATAGAATCTTGCAATCTCATACCATTAGCTAAGTTTAATCCTAAAGCATTTAAAAACTTTTGTGTATCCATTGCAACAATTAATTCACCAAATATGGGAAGTTTATATTTAAATAAGTCATATTTATATCTTCCTTCTGGTGTACGTATATAAGTTACTATTAACGCAATTACTGCTATTATTGCTGGTATAATAATATACCAAATACTAACTGTAAACTTAATTACTTTTGTTGCTATCTGTGTTGCTTTTGGTATTCTATCTTCTAGTCCTAATGAAGTATATAATTCTTCAACATAAGGTATTGCTACTAATATACCAACAAAAGTTAATACTATCATAAATACAAATTGTGCTATATTAGGCAATAATATTGACCTTAGTTTTGTTTTTATTTTATATGAAGATTCAATATATATTCTAGCTTGTTCAAGTGAATTAACTAATGTACCTGATGTTTCACCTGTTTTAATTATACCAATATATATTGGTGGAAAAACATCTGGATAATATTCCATTATACTATACATATATTCACCGGCTTCAACACCATCTAATATATCTTCAACTATTATTCTTAAATTTTCATTTTCAACACTATCTAACAATGTTTCTAAAGCATGAACATTATTAAAATCGGCTTTTTTCAATAAATATAAATTTTGTGTGAATGCAACAACATCAAGAGGTTTTATTGGATTTGAAATAAGTTTTTTCTTTTTACTTTTTCTTCCTGTTAATTCTTCAATTTCTCCTCTACCTGCTCTGTGAGTAAGTGCTTCCCTTCTTATTTTATTATCCTTAATGTTTTTTCTTTTTATTGTTTTAGTTTGTTCTTTAATTCCAATAAGGGCAATCTTTTTTTCTTTTAATCTTTTCATTACTTCGGCTGTATTTTCTGCATTCATTTCACTTTTAAAGATTGTACCATATTTATCACTAGCCTTATATTTATATGTCCTCATTAGGCCCTCCTAACTTTCATCTCCATAATTGTTCTTTGTAGAGTTTCATAATTTTTTTCTTCAACATATGTTTTAATTTGGTCAAGTGTAAGTTTTTCTTCAACTTGTGCTTTAGCAAATGAACGTATAAAACTAATATTTCCTTTATCTAAACCAGTTTGTATTAAATCTTCAATTTCAGAAACACTAAATTTTTCTTTTCTAATACTACCAGCCATAACTTGATCTACTATCATAACCTCTGGAATAAGTACTAATTCTCCATCGTGTCCTCTAATTAGTTTTTGACTTACAATTGATTTTAATAAAGATGACATTAAATATTTTATATTCATTTGATCTTTAACTTCATAAAAGTTTATAATTCTGTCTATTGTTTCTGCACAAGATTTTGTATGCAATGTTCCTATAACTAAGTGACCTGATTCTGCCATTTCTATTGCAGCATCCATTGTCTCTCTATCTCTAATCTCTCCAGCTACTAATATTTCAGCATCTTCTCTAAGTGCATTTTTTACACCTTCACTAAATGTTCTTGCATCACTTACTAATCCTACTTCTTTTTGTACAATTATAGATTGATCACTTTTATGCATAAATTCTATTGGACTTTCCAATGTAATAATTTTTTTCTTTTGTGTTTTATTTATTCTATCTATCATAACATTAAGAGTAGTAGATTTACCTGAGTTTGTTTTACCTGTTACTAATATTAATCCTTGTGATTGAAGAATTAATGATTTAATAACATCTGGCAATCCTAATGATTCAAATGAAGGTAGTTGATTTTTTATTAATCTTATTGTTATAACTACTTCATTACTACTTAATGAAATATTTACTCTGGCTCTAATGCCATCTTGTTTGTATGATGTATCTAGCTTTCTTGCTTCCATAAAAGATTTTTTCTTAAATTCATCATTTTCTATTATATCTAAATACATTTTTTCAGTCATTTCTGGTGTTAAAATTTCAAATTCATCTAGTACATATAATTCTCTTTTTATTCTTAATGATGGCTTTATACCTGGGACAATATGAATATCTGAAGCATCTTTTTCCATTGCTATTTTAAATATTTTTTTTATCATTAGTTATCCTCCTATATATTAAGATTTATCTTTTTAGATAATTCATCAAATGTTGTAATTCCTTTTAATACTTTTTGTACACCCTCTACTTGTATTGGTTTATAATCCCCTGTTTGTAATAAATATTCTCTAATTTTTAATGTTGATTCACCATTATTTATTAAATCTTTTAAATTATCA
Source organism: Clostridiales bacterium (assembly GCA_015056545.1). Taxonomy (GTDB): domain Bacteria; phylum Bacillota; class Clostridia; order TANB77; family SIG350; genus SIG350. The sequence continues at coordinate 23,440 of SVGE01000005.1, forward strand.
TCAAATAATACTATTTCATATATAGCAATTCTATCAAAATAACCTGTTCCATTACATTTATCACAACCACATGGTGAATATGTCTTTTTGCCTTCATATTCTAAACCTGCACCAAATACTTTGTTATATCTATCCATAATTTCAATTTCTTCTTTTGTAAATTCTCTTTCTTTGGCACAATCACATAATCTTCTAACTAATCTTTGAGAAACAATAGTACCAACAGTTCCTGCTATATCATAATTAGATAATCCTAATTTTCTAAGTCTTGTTATTGCTTCAATTGCACTAATAGTATGAAGAGTAGATAATACATAATGTCCTGTATGTGCTGAATCAACTGCTATCTGCGCTGTTTCACCATCTCTTATTTCTCCCACAAGAATTATTTCAGGGTCTTGTCTTAAAACTGTTCTAAGTGAATCTGAAAAACTTACATTCTCACTTACTTCAATTTGATTTAATCCATCTATTCTTATTTCAACTGGGTCTTCAATTGTTGTTATGTTTATATTTGAAGAATTTAATTGTTTTATTAATGAATAAAGAGTTGTTGTTTTACCTTCACCAGTTGGTGCAGTAAGTATAGTTAAACCATTTACTTTTTTAAAATATTTTTTAACAAATTTTTCATCACTTGGATATCCTAATTCACCTAAATCTATAACATCTGCATTTTTCTTTAATAGTCTTAAAACAAATTTCTCTCCATAAATATTTTTTTGTGAAGATACACGAATATTATAATCTGGGAATTTTGTAATTCTTCCATCTTGTGATTCTTGCTTTTCTTGGAACATATTAGATATTGCTTTTAATCTACCAATAATTTGTTGTTTATATTCATTATCTATAATTCCATAAACAAGTAAAACACCATCTATTCTCATACGAATACGAATTCCTTCTAATAATGGCTCAATATGAATATCACTTGCTCTTTTTTTCATTGCATCTAATATAATATCATCTATTACTTTAGCTACATCACTTTTTATTTCTATTTTTCTAGCATTTTGTGTTATATTCGTATTTAAAACTTCATTTATTAAAATTCCTAATGTAATGTATTTTTCAAGCTCATATCCTTTTGATTGTAAAATGCTTTCTACTTCATCAATTATCTCTTTTTTACTACCATCTCCAAATGCTACTTTTACTACATTATCTTTTATGTCAAATGGCATAACTTTATTATTTTTTATATATTCTATTGGCAAATATTTACTAGTAGGGATTTTTAATGTTTCTTTTGTCAATACAATAGTTTTTTCTCCTGTTATATCACTAAGAACATCCAGTATCTGTTTAGCAGAACAAATATTTAATTTATAAAATATTTCTCCAATTTTTAAATCTGGATTTTGTCTTTGATACGCTGTTGCATTATCTATATCATTTTCAGTTATAATTCCTCTTTTATATAACTCTGTTCCTATTGGTCTTCTTCTGTTACTTTCCATAATATTTTATCCTCCTATATATTAAAATAGATAAGCTTTTTTTAAGTTTCTTCTTCTGTTATTATTTCAAGCTCTTGTATATCATTTTGTAATTTATTTAATATTTTGTTTTTTTCTTGGCTAGTAGTTTTTATCTCATATTCATTTTTAATATTTCTAAAATATGTTAATATATCTACTTCTAGGTTAGATGTTTGCACAAATACATATGTCATTATTCCTAAAAATATTGTTAACCCTACTACTATATATAATGTTGCTGCACCTTTCTTACTTTTCATTAGTATCCCCTCCCCATTATATATGTTATATTATTTGGTGAAAATGTAACATCATTTGCTTCATATTCTAAATCTACTGTTATATTTTGATTATCTGCTCCAATATTAAAATTTGCACTACTTACATAATCACTTATTAGCATTGGTGTCTCAGTATTATATGCTGACGCTTCATTATCATACTCTATATAATATATACAAGCTTTTTCACTATCATAAACAATATATCCTATTTGATTACCTTCAGTATTTTCCCAATATTTTGCTGATATATATTGCTCTCCTGTTTCTTCATCAGTTGCATATTCAGTTTCTAGAGCTCTATCATAATTCATTATTTTAATTATTTCATTTGAATTTTCGTCAAAATCTCTTTTAATATAATTATTTTCTTTTATCAAAGCTGTAAAAAACATATTAAATTTAATGTATTCTGTATTTAATGTATTTTTAGCTACAAAATCATTTGTCTTATTTAATACATTTACATTAAATGCAATTAGTATTCCTATAATTGCTAAAAATCCAATTATATATACAGCTAATGTAATAATTGATACTCCTTTTTTCAAATTATACCCTCCATTATATTGTATTTTCTCCATAAATTGCATCAATTAAGTTATTATTAATTTTTAAACTTTTTAAAACTATTGTATTCTCTTCTCCTGCAACAATATACTTAACTGTTATTTCTATATTTTTAAAAACATTATATTCATTTCCATTTACAGATAACATATCTCCATCTTCTGTAACATCCACTGTAACAGTATAATTCTCATTATCTACATATGGAAAATATTCTGCTTCATCATTTATTAAAGTATATTCTGTAGCTTGTAATTCCTCTGTTTTAGAAATTGCAATATTTATAGCTTGAGATAATCTTTCTGCATTTTTTACATTTTTAAGCGAATTAGTATACACTGTTATATTAAGCAATAAAAATACAGTTAAAATCATTAAAGCAAATACAAGCTCAGCTATTGTATAACCTCTTTTTTTCATATAATCCACCCACTAATATTTTCATATATATTGCTCAAAAAATCAATATTTTTTGTTAATAAAATACATATTGTTATAATTCCTATGTACACTGCTGGATTAATTTTTATTCTGCAAATAAATTTGTTTAATATTTTACTTATTAAAGCCAATAACATTGTACAAGTAGTTATCATTAATCCAAAATTATATGCAATAAAAGATACTAATAAAGCTAATTCTAAAAAATTTTCAAATCTAGTTTCATTAACTTTTAGCATAGCCATTATTGTATATACTATTAAACATATTAATAACAATTCTGCTGTTTGTAAAAATGAAATTTTAAACATTTCTAAATCAAAAAAAGCTAAATATATTGTTCTAAATAATATTCCAAATAATATTGTTGTCACATTTATATGATTAGCTTCTTTTGCCATTCCAATTATCATAATTATTATTGCTAAAAATAAAATGTTGTATACTAATTCAGGTAATCTTATTATTAAATTTGATACATTTATTCCCATTGTTAATGCTAATAATATAAATAATATTCCTGTGAATATTTCAAATAAAATATATCTTTTACTTATAGTTTCTTTACAATATCTACATTTTCCACCCAAAAATATGTAACTTAATACAGGTATTAAATCAAAAAATCCTAATTTATGTTCACATTTAGGACAATATGATCTTGTATGTGTTATATCTTCTCCCCTAGGTATTCTATATACAGATAGTGTAAAAAAACTACCAAATAAAACTCCAATTATTCCAATTACGCAATATATAAATATGTTCATATCTTTTCTCCTTTATAGATTTAAAGGCATATACAAATTATGCATATGCCTTTTATAAGTAATTTTTAATTTATTATTCTGCACCATATACTGTGTCAGTTAATGTAGCAGCATTATTGTTTCCTAAACTATAAGAAGTTATAGGTAATGCAGCTTCTAAAATAGTATCAGTAGTAGAAGTTGTTGATCTATTAAATAATGCTGTTTCAGCATCATTTAATGTAGCTTTTACACCTCTAATATGGTAAACTGTACTAGTTTCTGGATCTACACAGAATTCTGACATTTTTTCATCAGTTAATCCTAATCCTAATTTAACACCTGCACCAGTTTTAAATGCATATAAATCTACGTCTGGAACTGCAGCATTTACATTTTTACCAGTTACTGGATCGTTAGATAATATATCTGTCCATTTAGCTGTTGCAGAAGTTTCTCCTAAGTTAGCGATAGCAACGTCAACATAGTTTGTTAATGTTTTTGTTGTAACTGCTTCTTGTATTACAGATATATCATTATAGAATACAGCTAATTTAGCTTGTTCTGGTGAATCACCACTTGACCAAATTACAGCAGCTGTTAATATAATTAATACGATAATTGTAATAATTAAAGCAACTAAAGAAATACCTTTTTTCATATATTTCACCTCCTTTTTCTTTTGTAATATATCTATATAAATTTCTATTTTTTTTAGAAACTTATAACCTAAATTATAACTTTATAAAACTACTATTCCCACCTGTTGGTGTAGTATTATCCAAATCTATTTCTGATTCTTCATCATCTGGCAGAACTGGTGCTAGATCTGGTCTAGAATTAGTTGTCCTTTCTTCTTCTTCAGTCAAACCATCTAACTCAAGTACTTCATTTCTATTATCACTTTGAGAGAATGGATCTTCTCTACCTTGATAGTAATCTTTTAAATCTCTATGCATATCAAGTTCGTCATCAGTATATCTGACTTCAATAGAAGTGTCAAGTCCTTCTTCAAATTCTTTATCTATTTCATAATCTTTTTTATCTATATTTTCATATACTATTTCTTTAAGTTCTAATTTTTCTGGTGAAAGAAATATATAATAAATAACTCCTACTGCAACTATAATTATTACTGTTATTACAACTGATATTAAATTAATAATTGCTGCATTACCCTTTTTATTATTTATCATATTTTTTCTCCTTTCTTTACATTACTATATTTATATTTTTTATTACAAATGTTGCTTTTAAATTATTAGCCCCTTCTGTTACAATAATAATATCTTCCGCTTTAAACATTAAATCCATATCCATCATTATATCATCAATAAAATTACGTATTCCAGAATATGTTCCTATTAATTCAACATTTATATCATAATTTGATGTTTGGCTTGATTTTTTAATATTAAAAGCATGTGTAAGTTCATTATTTTCTGCAATTAAGCCAAGTTTAATCCATAATGCTTCAATATTAAATTCTCTTTCTTTTGCCAACTCAACTAATGTTTCATATGAATTTATATTCTTAATTTGTTCAAATTTTTGCTTTGATTGTTCAAAATTTTTTATTGCTGTTTTTTGTTTTTCTACAGTTTCTTCATATTTTTTTAATTCAGCATCATAGCTATTTAAAACAACTTGATAGCTATCACCTAATTTCATTGTTTCTTTAACAGATGAAATAGTCATACCCTCTTTTATTGTTAGCCCCTTTATTGCTGAAACTCCAATCAAAGTTATAATTATTAGATCCAATATTAATAAAATCCACTTATTACTCATAATATCTCTCCCATAATTGTTATCTTTATCATGCTACCTTCTTCATTTTCAATACTAGTGCTAATATTATCCATTACTTCTTCATTTTTTAATCTACTTACAAAAAAACCTAATTCCGCATAATCACTACATTCTGCACTTATTTTTACTTGATTTCGTGTATCTATTGTAATTTTTGTAACTGTAACTTTATCTGGTATTACCATAGCTATACCATCTAATAATCTTGGAACATCATATGATGCACCATTTATTTCTAGTAATTCAGCATTTAATGTTTCTATTTTATCAATTAATCTATCATATTCCATTTTACCTGTAGTTATAGTTTTTGTATCATTTTCTACTTCAAGCACTTTCGTTTGAATAGCCGAAATCTCATCATTTATAAAATTAGTATTTTCTTCATATTTATTTTTTACCATATTAGAAGAATAAATATATGTAGCTAATACTAGAGCCCATAATACTGTTTGTAAAATTAATGTTGAATTTCCTATTTTTAAACTAAATTCTTTTTTAGGTTTTGAAATAGATTCCTTTTCATCTTTTTTTATAGCCACTTTATCTTTTACTTTAGATACAGCACCACTAATCTTACTAACTACTTTATTATCTTTTATTGCTTCTATTTCAGCTGAAAGTTGTCCATTTGTATTAAAGTTAATATTTTGATTTAATATTCTTCCACTAGCAACTGCTAAAGCTATCGCTGAATTCACTTCTGTATAATCTTTTATTTTATTTGATAAATTAGGATTATTTGAAATAAAAAATGGTTTTAATATTTCACAATTAATATCTTCAATTAAACCTTCAAAATATAAATCAATATTATTTATAATTACCGCATCACCTGTAATATATAAATTATTTATCATTCCCCTATATTCTTCTAAAACTACACCTGCTCTTTGTGCAATATCATAAAGCATAGGAGTAACATTTTCTATATCCTCTGTATTAGTATCATCAATAACTAAATCTTTTGTATTTTCATTATATAATGTTATACTTTTACATTTTTCATATGATTTTGAATATGAATTATATTTTTGATTTAATTTTGCTAAAATATTACTCATACCAATATTTATATTAACTATTTTTTTAACTTGTCCTTGTAAGACAATTGTTAAAGTAGATAGTGAATCTATATTTAATATTGCAAAATTAGATTTATTATCTATATTTAATAAGCTTAAATTAGCAATTGGTATAGGTAATATCTTTCTTACTTTACCTTTTACAATTTTCTTAGAATTTCCTATATCTGTTTTATTAGCTGAAATATATATAACCTCATTAGTATCTTCATCATACCTTTTTGGGCTTGAAATATATTTTGATTCTACACTTGTAGGAGTTATATTTAATTTTGGACATATTTCTTGTTCAAATCTTAAATTCAAATTTTTTCTCATACCTGAATCAGGCATACCTGCAAAAACATCATCAAAATAATTATAGAATTCATTTCTTAGATTAGTAGCTACTTCTGCAGCACCATATGTTGAAGTTTCTTTTAATATATTTTCAATAGCCATATTTAAATTTTCATAGCAAACAACACCATAAGCTTCAACTTTTGGCTCTTTATCTTTTTCATTTAAGACTTTAGCATATTTTATAAAATTATTGTCTATATGCAATCCCAAACAATATGGCATATTTCTTCTCCCCCTCGTATTTTTTTACATTCTTGATAAAAATGTTGTTAAATGAGCATATGTCATTTTAACTGTTAACATTAAGTTATTATCATAACCTAATAAAATCCCTGCATCTGTATAACTTTTAATTATTTTAGCTGTATTTGTTTCTTCTTGATCAATTCTGTATCTATGCATTAAAATTAAAAATTCTTCTCTTGTAATTTCACCATATAATGGTATCATATGATATTTAATAAACATATCACCATTTTTAGGTTTTTTAACGCTCTGTGTTATTTTATAATCATAATCATATATTTTATGATACAAAATATAATTCATTACATCTAAATAGTATTCAATGCTTTTTATTTCACTAGATGTAAAGTATTTTGTATTTCTATCAATTAATTCACGTGCTTTATCAATTAAATTTTTTGCTGTTTTATATTCACTATTTGTTAACCATTCTTTATTTGCTAAACTTGTTAATTTTCTATCTGTTGCAACTAATGCATAATTATCGTTTTTGTAATCATCTTGTTTTTGGTATTTATAATATATAAGCATATTATTTTGTTCAAAATATTTAAATAATATATCATAAAATTCAACTATATCTACATTTTTTCCTAATTGGCTATAAGATTTTCTTTCGATTATTCCGATATCCCTAGCCCAATTATATCCACTTTCATACCAATTTTCCGCATTAACACATATAGTAATAGCAAACAACATAACAATTGATAATACTATGGTTTTAAAATATTTTTTCATATTTCACCCCATCCTTAATTTATTACAATAATATTTTCACATAATGGTCTCATAAAGTCAATTAAATTACAACAAAAACATAATTTGTAATATTTTTGTAATATTTCTGTAATATTTTGTTATTCATTGTCATTTAATGATGTGAACAACCTTCACAACATCCACTGCAAATATCTATTTTTATATCTGTTCTGTTATTTTTATCTAAATAATCTTTTATAGCAGTTTTCACAGCTTCCTCTGCTAAAACTGAACAATGCAATTTAACTGGTGGAAGCCCATCTAAAGCTTCTACAACAGCCTTATTTGTTAATTCTAATGCCTCTTGAATTGGTTTACCTTTAATTAGTTCTGTTGCCATACTACTAGTTGCAATAGCCGCACCACATCCAAATGTTTTAAACTTAACATCAACAATAATATCATTTTCTATTTTAAGATATATTTTCATTATATCTCCACATTTAGCATTTCCTACTTCACCTATTCCATCTGCATTTTCTATTTCTCCTACATTTCTCGGATTTGAGAAATGATCCATTACTTTTTCTGAGTACATAATTTCCCTCCATTATATTATTTTATTTTTTTCATATAATTATTCTTTTTTGTATTTATTTGTTATTTTGTTTTAATACTTCTTCATATAGTGGTGACATTTGTCTTAATCTATCCACTATTTGAACTAAATTATCCACAACATAATCCACATCTTGCACAGTGTTATCTCTTCCAAATGTAGTTCTAAGTGAACCATGTGCTATTTCATGTTTTAAACCAATTGCTAATAAAACATGTGATGGATCTAATGAACCTGATGTACACGCTGAACCACTTGAAGCATATATTCCTTTAATATCTAACATTAATAAAAGTGATTCCCCTTCTATAAATTCAAATGAAAAATTAGCATTACCAGGTAATCTTTGTGTTCTATGTCCATTAAGTTTAACATATGGTATTTTTTCTTCAACTTTTTTAATATATAAATCTCTTAATTTTATTAAATGAGCATTATATGAATCAAATTCATCATAAATTAATTCAATAGCTTTTCCAAGCCCAACTATACCAGCTACATTTTCTGTTCCTGCCCTTTTTCCTTTTTCTTGATGTCCACCGTCAATCACACTATGAAATATTATTCCTTTTCTAACATATAAAGCACCTACACCCTTAGGGCCATAAAACTTATGAGCAGATAAAGATAACGCATCAATATTCATTTTTTCAACATCTATTCTTACGTTTCCAATCGCTTGTACTGCATCTGTATGAAATAGTACTCCTTTGCTTCTAGCAAGTTTTCCAATCTCTTCAATATCTTGAATTGTACCTATTTCATTATTTGCAAACATAATACTTATTAATACTGTTGTTGGTCTAATTGCATTTTCTAATTCTTGAATTGATATTAAACCATCTTTATCTACATTTAAATACGTTACTTCATATCCTTCTTTCTCTAATTTTTTGCAAGTATTCAATACTGCTGGATGTTCAATTTTAGTTGTAATTAAGTGATTTCCTTTTCTTTTATTAGCATGCATAATTCCTTTTATTGCTAAATTATCACTTTCACTTCCACCTGCTGTAAAATATATTTCCTCTGGTTTTGAATTTAAAACTTTAGCAACTCTTTCTCTTGCTTCATCAAGGGCTTGTTTGCTTTTTCTTGCAATACCATAAACTGATGATGCATTACCATAATTTTCTGAAAAATATGGTAACATTTCATTTAAAACTCTTTTATCTACAGCAGTTGTTGCTGCATGATCTAAATATATTTCTTTATTTAACATAAAATACCTCTTTTCAAATAAAAACTATATAATATATTTTATACATTAAATCTAAATAATGTAACATCTCCATCTTGCATTATATAATCTTTTCCTTCTAATCTTACTAAACCTTTTTCCTTTGCAGTTACAATACTACCACAATTCATTAAATCATTAAATGAGACAATTTCAGCTCTGATAAAGCCTCTTTCAATATCTGAGTGAATCTTTCCTGCTGCTTGTGGTGCTTTTGTTCCTGCTTTAATTGTCCAAGCTCTAACTTCTGGCTCACCTGCTGTTAAAAAAGATATTAAACCTAATAATTTATAACTTGATTTAATTAGTTTATCTAAACCAGATTCTTCAAGTCCAAATTCATGTAACATTTCTTTTTTATCTTCATCATCTAAACCTGCTAAATCTTCTTCAAACTTTACGCATAGTGGAATTACTTCTGCATTTTCTTCACTTGCGATATTTCGTAAATTATTTACATTTACATCATTTTCTAAATCATTTAATTGTTCTTCTGATACATTTGCAACATAAATAACTGGTTTTGAAGATAAAAGATATAAATCTTTTATTGTTTCTTTTTCATCATCTGCTAAAACATCTAAATTTGCTTTTTTACCATCTACTAAAAGATTATTTAATTTTTCTAATGCATTAATTTCTGTTTGATATTTTTTGTCACCTTTAAGCATTTTTCTTGCTCTGTCTAATCTTTTTTGTATTGTTTCCATATCTGCTAAAATTAATTCTAAATTTATTGTTTCTATATCTCTTCTTGAATCAATACTACCATCAACATGAACAACATTTGCGTTTTCAAAACATCTAACAACATGAACTATTGCATCAACTTCTCTAATATGTGATAAAAATTTATTTCCTAATCCTTCACCTTTACTTGCTCCTTTTACTAAACCTGCAATATCTACAAATTCAGTTACAGCATATGTAATTTTTTCAGGATTATACATTTTTGCTAAAGCATCTATTCTTTCATCTGGTACTGTTACAACACCTACATTTGGTTCTATTGTACAAAAAGGATAATTTGCACATTCAGCACCAGCTTTTGTAATTGAATTAAATAAAGTACTTTTACCTACATTAGGCAAACCTACTATTCCCATTTTCATAATACATACCTCCTTAATTTTTGCCTTATATATTTTATACTATTATTCCCTAATATTCAATATTTTTACTTAAAATATTACATTTAAAATATATAAATATTTAATGTACATCATTTATATCTTTTAATTAAATTCTTGCTTTCTTAAGTTTATTCTATCAGTTTTTCGACTTTTTTATTTTTTTTTAATTTTAGTATTGACAACTGATATAAAATGTTTTATACTAATAAAGCATTTAGCTGATGCGCCTTTAGCTCAGTTGGTTAGAGCAACCGGCTCATAACCGGTTGGTCCGGAGTTCGAGTCTCTGAAGGCGCACCATTATTTATTTGGGTAGGTGGCCGAGTGGCTAAAGGCGGCAGACTGTGGTCTTTGGTTAACGAAAACCTAAACTTGCAGCTCATATAAGTGATTATATGATGAACACCAGGCTAATTCGGGGAAACCTTAACAGGTTATGCTGATGGCAATCCCGAGCTAGGAAGCAATTCCGAGTGTAGAGACTTTATACCTGGTATCTTATAAAAGATAAAGAGAAAGTCCAGACTACAAACATTTTAAATGGTAGTGAAAACTATAGTGGTAAGAAATCTGTTCTCATTGAGTACGGTGGTTCGAATCCACCCCTGCCCACCAAAAAACGGTATTTAAAAATACCGTTTTTTTATTTTTTCTTTTAATAAATTCTATAAAAATCCATTTGTTCGATTGTATTCATTTGGAAAATATTGTATAATTTCTTTCATAGGAAATGAATAACAAAGCAGATGTGAGTGTTACCACTTAGCAACATAGTTTTACTATGAGAAAGCGAGGTGGTGTTTATGGTAAAATTCTTAATATTCCTAATTATAGGATTTATAATTTCATTAACCATAAATATTGCCTTGCTATGTATCATTTACATACAATGGGTAAATAAACAGCTATAATATAAAACGACACATTTGCTTCAGCAGAGCGATGTGTCGTTATCTAAACAAAATTGGTAACCACATTTCTGCGGTTTCTTTTTCTATATTTATTATACACATATATATCCTATTTGTCAAACAATTCAGTATTTTTTTCCCATACATTGTTATATATATAGTTATTCAAGGAGGTTTTATGAAATTTAATACTAATAGAGAAAAAGGAAATACTAGTTTAGGAATAGCAATTGCATACTATTCTTCAAATGGATATACTGTTTCTATTCCATTAAATGATACTCAAGATTATGATTTAATAATAGATAAAAATAATGTCTTAAAAAAAGTACAAGTAAAATCTACTTCATGTAAAACCAAATATGGCAATTATCAAGTTGCTTTAAAAAGTTGTGGAGGTACAAAAGGCAAACAATATAAAACAGTTATTGATACTAATGTTGATGAGCTATTTATATTAACTGAAAACATTGATATATATATATTGCCTATAAATGAAATAAGAAATAAATCTACATTAACAATTTGCAATAAATATGAAAAATATAATATAAAAAAGTAAAACATCAGGTAAAATAACTTTACCTGATGTTTTACTTTTATTCGAATTCTTTTTTGTTTTCTGTTTCTGTTTCTTTTTTATTTTTGAAATATGCATGAATTCTTCCTACTGTATATCCTACAAGCCCACCTATGCTGAATACAAAAATCATCATACCTATTCCTGTAACATAAAAATATGCTCTTAGCATTCCTCCAAAGATTTCAAAAATTAGTGGTATTAAAATAATACACGCAATTACAATTAAAATGGTCCGGAAAGTCTTCCTGTTAAATTTCATGATTTTTACCTCACTTTATAATATATTTTTTATTGAAGTATTATATCATAAATTAAAACTATCGTCTACCCTCCAAAACATATTCTACTAAGCTTATACTCTAATCCTGTTGTTCTTTCTTTTTGATTAACATTGTCTACCATGTTTTTTATTTCAGTTTCATCTCCAACAAGTATTATCATTTTCTTAGCTCTTGTAACTCCTGTATAAAGAAGATTACGTGTATATAACATTTTGGGTCCTTTTACAATAGGCATTATTACAACAGGAAATTCACTTCCTTGACTTTTATGTATTGTTATAGCATATGAATGTTCAAGTTCCTCTAAAACTGAATTAGTATATATAACTTTTTTTCCATCATCAAATAATACTTCTATTTCTCCTTCTGAATTATTTATTCTAGTTATATAACCTAAATCGCCATTGAAAATACCTTCACCAATATATCCATCTTTTTCCCATTGAATATCATAATTATTTTTGGTTTGCATCACTTTATCCCCAACTCTATACACAGTTTGTCCAAAAGTTTTTTCAGCTTTATATTCACTCTTTGGATTTAATGCATATTGAAGACATTTATTCATATTTTTAGTACCAACATCTCCTCTTTTACTTGGACATATTATTTGTATATCTTTTACATTGTCTATATTATTAAAACCATTTAATCTTTTTTCACATAATTCAATAATTGTATTTAATACAACTTGCTGGTCATCACTTTTCATAAAAAAGAAATCTTTATCTTTTAAATCTAAATTTGGATATTCTCCATTATTTATTTTATGTGCATTTACAATAATAGCACTTTCTTTAGCTTGTCTAAAAATTTCATCTAAATATATATGTTTAACAATTCCTGAATTTATTAAATTATTTAATATTTCACCAGGTCCAACAGATGGAAGTTGGTCAGCATCTCCTACTAAAATAAGTTTTATATTATTATTTATTCCATGCATAACATAATCAAAAAGAATATTATCCATCATAGATACTTCATCAATTATTAATACATCTTTATCTATTGGAGTTATATTAGCATTAAATTTATCTAGTTCATTTTCAATTTTATTTATTTCTAATAATCTATGTATTGTTTTCGCTTCAACACCTGTAAGTTCTGTCATTCTTTTTGCAGCTCTCCCAGTTGGAGCACAAAGTGCAATATCTAGATCTTCATCTTCAAATAATTTAATTAAACATTTAATTATAGTTGTTTTACCAGTTCCTGGTCCCCCTGTTATTATACTTAACTGATTTTTATATGCCATATTTACAGCTTGTTTTTGTAACTCAGATAATTCAATATTTTGAAGTTTCTCTATTTTTTCAATCCTTTTATCTATATTGCATTCCTTTTCTTTTTGAACTGCAAACTCATATATTTTACTTGCAATAAATTCCTCTGACTTGTACATTTTATATAAATATACATATTTAGTATCTTCTCTATTTTCAAGTACAAGGTCTTTATCATTTATTAATTCAATAATACTATTTTCAACTAATATATTATCTACATTTAAAAACTTACATACTGCATCAACTAGATTTTCCATTTTCGCACAAGTATTTCCATTATATGTTGAATTAAGCAAACAATATTTTACACCACTTTTTATTCTCTTCATATCTGTTTTATCAAAATCTAGGTCTGATGCTATTTTATCTATAAAACTAAATTCTACTCCATAAAGCACATCTACTAAATAATATGGATTTTCATTTATTACATTAATAGAATTAGCTCCCCATACTTTATATACATTATTAATATTAGAAGCTCCTATTCCATATGGCTTAAGATATTTAGAAAGTTGCAAAAACGCCCATTCATCATTTACTGCCTTTTGTATTTCTATTGCTTTTGTCTCACTAATACCTCTTATTGTTGATAATTTTTCTGGTTCATTTTTTAAAACTTCAAAACTTCCAGCACCAAACTGTTTTATAATTCTTTTTGCAATTGTTTTTCCAATACCTTTAATAAAACCTGAAGATAAGTATTCTAATAATTCTTCCTCATCTGTTGGAACAACTTTTTCAAATGTTTCTATTTTAAATTGTTTTCCATATACTTTATGTTCAGTATAATTTCCAATTAATTGAAGCTTATCTCCTATCTTTATATATGGAACATATCCAACACACATTATTGATTTCTCTTCTGTTCTAAATAAAAATACTGCATATGAATTTTTATCATTAAAATATATAATTTCTGTAACTTTTCCTATAAGTTCCAATTTTTCACCTCAAATTTATTACTCTTATTCCATAATCATCTTTTAGCTTTTTTATTATATCATAAGTTTCATTTTCTTTGCTATCATTTATATAAATAATATTATTAAAATACCAAAATTTATATATAAAAGTTCTAACAACTGCTTCAAAATTTTTTGAATTATCTATTTTTATAATTATTAGAACATCTTTGTATTTTATTTGAAATAATATATTTATGCAAATATTAATAAAACCATAAATAGCAAATATCCAAAAAACACATTGAAAAAACATAATCTCTCCTTATATGTAGAGGATTGCTATTAAGCAACCCCAGTATATTTAAAATTATTTAGTCTCTACACAATTCTTCAATAACACAATATAATAATTCAATAAAAGTTAAAACTGTAAATGCTAATGCTCCAAATATTACAAATATTAATATAGCAACTAATGTCCCAACAGTAGTACCTGCTGTAATTACTGCAATACCAATTAAAGTAGCAACTAATAATATAACACTAACTAATACTATAGTTCTTAAAAGTGGGCATATACAACAATTTGAGCAACACTTATTTCTAAATTCAATATTATCTAATACTTGTGTGAATAATAAGCCTAAAAGTATAAACACAGTTAAACCTATAATAATACCAGTTATTATTAAGATTATTGGTAATAATGCTACAATTGTTGCTACTGTAATAACACCTGCAAATGCTAATCCAGCTATTATTCCACCTATAAATAATGCAATTATTAATGGGCAGAAGTTAAACTTGCAACAGCTATTATTCATTTGTCTCCCCCCTTTCCATATTATCATTATATTCACATAAAAAAAATGTGTTAATTAGTTTTAACACATTTTTCAATTTATATATATTATATAGATATATTGTATCCTTTATTAATACATTCCTTCCATTCCCGTTTGTGGTGTTGAATGGCAACTACATTTATCTTCTTTTTTATCTGCAACTAAACTTTCAGTAGTAAGTACCATTGAGGCAACAGATGCCGCATTTTGAAGTGCTGATCTAGTTACTTTTGTTGGATCAACAATACCTTCTTTTTTCATATCAATATATTTTTCATTTAAAGCATCAAATCCATATCCTTGTTCTAAGCTTTTAACTTTATCTAATATTACACTTCCTTCTAACCCAGCATTTCTAGCTATTTGTTTTACAGGCTCTTCTAATGCTTTTAATATCATTTGTACCCCTGTTTTTTCATCACCTGTAACTTCAGATAAAATACTTTCTACATGTTTTATAACATTAACATATGCAGTTCCTCCACCAGCGACAATTCCTTCTTCAACAGCTGCTTTTGTTGCTGAAAGTGCATCCTCAATTCTTAATTTTTTCTCTTTCATTTCAACTTCTGTTGCTGCACCAACTTCAATAACAGCAACTCCACCTGAAATTTTAGCTAATCTTTCTTGCAATTTTTCTGCATCATATTCTGAATGAGTATTTGCAAGTTGATTTTTAATAACAGATATTCTTGCATCAATATTTTCTTTATTACCTGCACCATTTACTATTATTGTATTTTCTTTTTGAACTTTAACTTGTTTTGCTCTACCTAATTGTTCTAAAGTTACTTCTTTTAATTCAAGCCCAATTTCTTCTGTTATTACTTGCCCACCAGTAAGAATTGCTATATCTTCTAACATATCTTTTCTTTTATCTCCATATCCAGGTGCTTTAACAGCTACACATTGGAAA
Source organism: Clostridiales bacterium (assembly GCA_015056545.1). Classification (GTDB taxonomy): domain Bacteria; phylum Bacillota; class Clostridia; order TANB77; family SIG350; genus SIG350. The sequence goes on from SVGE01000005.1 coordinate 39,877, forward strand.
ACACCTCTTAATTTATTTAAAATTAATGTTGTTAACGCTTCACCTTCAATATCATCTGCAATAATAACTAATTTTTTACCTTGTTCAACTATTTGTTCAAGTATTGGTAAAATCTCTTGTATTGAACTAATTTTTTTATCTGTAATTAATATATATGGTTCTTCAAAAATAGCTTCCATTTTTTCAGTATCTGTAACCATATATGGTGAAATATATCCTCTATCAAATTGCATACCTTCAACAATTTTAACATTAGTTCCCATTGTTTTAGATTCTTCAACAGTAATAACACCATTTGTTGAAACTTTTTCCATTGCTTCTGCTATTAGACTTCCTATTTGTTCATCATTAGCTGAAACTGATGCAACTTTTGCTATATCTTCTTTTCCATTAATAGGTGTAGATATTTCTTTAATCCCTTCAACAGCTTTTTCTACTGCTTTATTTATACCTCTACGCATTATCATTGGATTAGCGCCTGCTGCAACATTTTTTACACCTTCATTTATCATAATTTGCGCTAAAACTGTAGCTGTTGTTGTTCCATCACCAGCTACATCATTTGTTTTAGTTGATACTTCTTTAACTAATTGTGCTCCCATATTTTCAAATTTGTCTTCTAATTCTATTTCTTTTGCAATTGTTACACCATCATTTGTAATTAATGGTGAACCAAAATTTTTATCTAAAACTACATTTCTACCTTTTGGTCCTAAAGTAACTTTAACAGTATCTGCTAATTTATTAACACCTTTTTCTAATGCTTTTCTAGCATCTTCACCAAATAATATTTCTTTTGCCATACTTTTCTTACCTCCTAATTATTCAATAATTCCCAATATCTCATTTTGACTTACTATTAAATACTCAATATCTTCATATTTAAATTCAGTTCCTGCATATTTTCCAACAATTACTTTATCATTTAATTTTACTTCCATTTCGATTTTCTTGCCATCTTCTATATTTCCACTTCCAACAGCAATAACCTCTGCTATCTGGGATTTTTCTTTTGATTGTGTTGGAAGAACTATACCACTTTTAGTTACTTCCTCAGTTTCTAACATTTTTAATAATACTTTATCCCCTAATGGTTTTATCATTTTTATTACCTCCTTTTTAGCACTCTCCCCTTTTAAGTGCTAACAGTATTTTATATCAATATATTTCAATTGTCAATAGAAAAAATGTATATAAAAAATAAATGTATAAATATTTCACATTTATACATTTATTCATAAATTCAAAATTTATTCCTATTATTGAGCCTTATATTCAGGATTTCTCGCTCTTACATATTCTCCTTCATTAACACCTGTAGTAATTGCAACATATTCAGGTGTTTCTAATCCAATTATAACTTCTCTTTTTTCATATTCAGAACCATTCCATACATAAACAAAATTTTTATTTCTCTCTGTAATTAGTGCACTTATTGGAACATATATTACATTTGTTGCTTCTTCTAAAATAACTTCAATTTTTGCTGTTTTTCCAATAATATCTTCAGTTGCTTCATCTTCATTAATTTTTACTGTTACAGTATATTCCATTTCTATATCTGTTGATTCATATTTATCTGCATATGATACAATTCCATTTACATATTGTTCTTCTTCTCCACCTGTTATAGTAAATCTTACTTTTTTAGCTTTATCGGATCCAGTATTAATTTTTTGTATATCTTCTGCTGATACTTTAAACTCTGCTTCTATTAAACCTGTTGTTTTTAACTCTACTAATTCTTTACTTGGATATACACTTTCTCCTACATTTAGAGGTTCTGATGTAACTATACCACTTGATGTAGCTCTTACAACAAAATTATTAACTTCATTTCTTTTGTAATTGACTGTATTTCTTAGGTCTATTAAATCATTTTCATATTTTGTAACTCTTGATGTTATATCATCATTTTTTATTTTAAAGATAACACTATTAGCTTGATATTTTTTACCATTTTGCACATCAGTTGTTTCTATTACACCTTGTTGTGTTGCATATATAGGTAATGAAGCTGTTGACCAGAAAGTTCCTGTACCTGTACTATTTAAAATTCCTGTTGCAGTAACAACTTCAGCTGATGATGTTACTCCAGATAAATTAATTGGTGAATCGTTTACATATACACCTATTGTAATATATCCTTGGTCAATTGTTGAACTTTCTATATCATAAATTAATCCTGTTATTCCTTCTGTTCCTACACCTTTTATATTAACTGTTTGCCACTGAGTAACTGTTTTTAATTTATCATATGGAACAGTATATTCGACTCTAAATGTAGTGGTCGGAATATAATATGCTAAAATTTGACCTGGATTAACAGTTGAATCTTTTTGTACCTGTACATTTGTAACATATCCATCACAATTAGCTTTTACTTCTAATTCTTGTTTTTTTCTTTTATATAATTCTAACATTTCTTCCATACTTGAAATCGCATTTTCTAAATTTTTTACTTCTTGACTGGCAAAAGAAGAATCTAATACTAATAATGTGTCTCCTTCTTTTACTTGTGCACCATTTTTATATTTTACTTCAGTAACGGTTGCTGTAACTTGTGACTTAATTACCGCTGTACTAGATGATGCTAGTGTAGTCTGTCCACCACTTATTGATGTATATATATCACCCTTTTCTGCTACAACATCTAAATATTCAGCTACAGGTTTTGGCTTAATCGCCATTAAAACAACAACTAGTAGAAGTAATACAACAAGTACTGCAACTATCCCTATAATAAATTTTTTATTAGTTAATATATTTACTAATTTATCTGAACTTGACTCAGAATCATCATCATCTTCTATAATTGTTTCTCTTATTCTAATTGTTTCTCCATTTGGACCCTTTTCTATCCTTTCTCTAACAACTTGTTTGCCTTTTGGAGCTACTTCTTCTGTTGTTTCTTTTACTTCAGCTTTGTTTTTTACTGTTTTCTTTTTTTCAGGTTCTACTGTTTCTTCTTTTTTCTTAGTAGTTTTTTTCTTTTCTACTACTACTTTTTCATCTTCAGTTTTTTTCGCCATTTTTTTATCCTCCTTTATATTTTACATTATACACATTATGTATTAACATTTCAAGTAGTTTTTTACTAATTTATTTTATCTTTTTTATAGAAAAAAAGAATAAAATTTTCTTATAAAAGCAATCTTATTCTTTTTAATAATATTAAAATATTCTATAACATACTTTTTAATATTCTTTTTCCTTTTTTCATATACTTTTTAGTCATCCCCATCATATTTTGGTCCCACATTCCTAATGCAAAGCCAACTATACTTCCTATAACTAAACCTTTAACACATTTATTCATTATATATACCTCCTATACCATTACATTATTTATATTGTACAAATTTATTTTTTATATACTTGTATAGGATTTGAAATAGTTGCCATATCCCTATAAATATTAAGAAATACCCAAAATATTTTTTTAAACTATTTGAATTTATATTTTTTGATATTATACTAAAAATAATACATAAAATTATTGAAATAGGTAATAATATCTTTAAGTTTTTAAAATTTATTTTTTTGTTTTTCCAATATGAAAAAACACTAATACTACCTGCTATTATATATAACCATAAATTAATATATTGTATTTTTTGCTGAGAATATTCTTCAAAAATATTAAGAATATATATAAGTAAGCTACCTCCGCCCATTCCAAAAGATATTAAAATTCCAGGTAAGATCCCATATAATATTTTCATTTAATCATTCCTATCCCCATTATTATAGTAAAAATTGCAAACATTATAGATAATATATTTCTATTTATTTTATATACTAATTTATTACCTATTGTATTGCCTATTATTCCTCCTATAATTATATATACTATATCTAAGTCAATTGCTTGATTACTGCTATATATAAAGATATTTACAATAGTTAATATTAATATTATAAATAATGTTGTTCCTCTTGCTGTATATTCATCATCTTTTAATATATATATTAAAGCAGGAACTAATATTAAACCTGCACCTGTTGAAAACATTCCATTTATTATTCCTGCTATTATTGCTATTAAAATTATTTTTATATTTCTCATAATTTTATTATTATATATTTTTATATTTTTTATTCAAAAAAATACTAAAACACAGATATTATATCTGCGTTTTAGCATTTTTCATGTAACCCAATTTACATACAAGTTCACATATTTTTTTATCAACTTCTGAAGTAATACTATCTGTTTGGTCTTTATAACATATAACCGCATTAATAATTAATTCAGTTGGTGAAAAATATACTTGTTCTAAATTAGATTCAGCAATCAGATTAATAAGTTCTTTCATATTAGATATCGCTTCTTCTTTTTCTTTTTCATCAGTTCTAACAACATGATATAAAATATCCATATTCTGAACTATCTCATCTGTTTTCATTAATTTCGCTTTATTCGACTGCATCTCAAACCCCCACACATAAAAAATATATATGAATAACATAATTAAATTTACCGCTAGCTATTATACCATATTGTATGTTAGTATTCAAGATAATATTACTACTTTATCAAACAAAAACTACAAGTATTAAAAATATATATTTTTAATACTTGTAGAAATTTACTATCTGTCATCTTCTAATTCTTGAGAATTATCTTTTTCAATATTTTCAATTATATTATTCCTCTCTTCTGCACTTAATTCTGAATTACATTTTTGTACATTCGGCGCATCTAATATATGCCCATATTCTCTTATTTGACTATCTGAAAGCATTACTATTTCTGGATAATCATTTTCATCTAAATGTACTTTACTTTGCATTGGATCACAGTGAAACCATTCATTTCCTATTTTACACGCAGTCCATACATGTCTTTCATTATCTGTTATATCATTCATATCTCCATGATATTCTTTAACTTCTATATCTAAATGTCTAAGCATTGAATTAGTCAAATCTGTCATACCTGTACAAACTGATTTATCAAACATTGCACCATAAGCATTATCTTTATTTTCTGCTACATATGAAAAATCCAACTTACAGTTATCTACAATATATTTATTTATTTTCATTACATTTTCTTTATCTTCTCCACTTTTCATTGTAGATAAAATCTTACTCATTTCTCTATTATATTCTAAAGCTTGATTACTATCTAAAATCCCACCATTTGCTTCAAAATATATAGACTGATATGTTCCTATTTCTTTAACAGTATCATTACTTAGTAAATTGTCAAACATATTTACGAATACATTTGTACTATTTAAAAGCCTTTTATCTTCAGCTGTTAAATTTTTTATATTATTATAACTAAGATCTAATGATAAATTATCTTTTATTAAATGTGCTGGAAATTCCTTGATGTAATTTTGTGATAAATTTATTGCTGTTAAATTTTTAAGTGATTTTAATCCAGATACATCTTTTATACTATTTTCTTGTAAATTCAAATATGATAAATTAGTATTATTAATACTTCTTACATCAGATATGTAGTTTTCAGATAAATCTAAGTATTGTAATTCCTTCATATCTGCTATTGAACTGATATCTTTTATTCTTCCTCTTTTTAAAGTTAATGATAATAAATTATCACAATTTTTCAAACAGCTTATATCTTCCACACTTGATGATATAACAGATAAAGTACTAAGCTCATTCATATTTTCTACAAAATCCAAATCTTTAATTGCATAATTTTCTATTTCTATATTAGTAATATTTTTACATTGTTTTAAAAAATCAAAATTAGTCGTAGTTCTATTTATTGAATTACTTTTGATTACAAAGTTTTCTAAATTTTTAAAATTTTCACAGGCATCTGTATTAACAAGTTCTACTTCATGTAAATATAGCTGCTTTATTGATTCAGAATTTATACATTCCATATCTAAAGGCTCATTATTATATAATACTTGTAATAACTCTATATTAATATCTTTTAAAAAACTAAAATCTTTTATATTAGCTTTTTCTATTTTTAAATACCTTATACTATCATATTTTTTGGCCTCTTCTATATCTTCTACACTTGAAATTACTATTTTTTCCGCATATTTCCCAACATTTTTCTCTTGAGTAATTTCTGTTTCTTCAATATATGGTATCTCTGTTTCTTCCACATCAACTACTGTTTCTATTTCTTCATTTTCATATGTATTAGCATCAATCTTTTTATCATCTATACGAGAGCAACCAGTAGCAAATGTCGTTAAAATAGTTGCTGCTATACCTGTAGCTATCCATTTTTTTGCTGTTTTAAAATCAAATTTTAATTTTTTCATACTTTATCACCTTCTATTATTCTAAATATAGCTTAATATAAGCGCTATCATCTTTTGTATATGTCCCTGATTGACGTTTTAATGTTTTTCCATTCATATCTGTTTCATTTACAAAGTTTTTTATTTGACCTGAAGGACTATTGTAATCTCCAACCGGTACCCAATAATACCCATCACTTTGCTGACTCAAACCATAACTTGCAAGTATTGTTGTAAATGAACTCCATCTTGTTGATCCGCCAACTTGGCTTCCTGTTGACGGATCTGGAACAGGAGATGGTGTAGGTGTAGCTACAGGTGTCCCAGGTGTTGAATTAAATGTATTTTCCATTATTTCAACTACAGCTGACCATACTGTAAATGCTCCAAATAGTAATACACATGCTATAATATACGGAGTTAATGATTCTTTTAATTCTTTCTTTCCAACAGCTCCATCTGTCATATTTTTAATAGCTATTACTATACCTGTACATATAGCTACTATTGTACCTATTCCTAAGCCAGCTGAAACTATACCTTTTATTGTATCATCTATTTTATCATCTACATTAGCTGAAGCTGCCTGACTTTCTCCATCACTTATAAAATCTTCTGCTCCTCCTATTGCATCTCCTGCACTAAAATCTCCAGTTGCATATGCAAAAGGAATATTTATTACTATTGTTATTAATAAAATCATTATCGCAACTATTTTTTTCATTTGAATTCCTCCTTTTACTATCTCTTAATTATATTTTACCATTTATATATTTCTTTTACAATAGAAAAAACAGCAAAAAACTACATTTTTACTGTTTTCATTTTAAAATAATTTACTTATTTTCAATAGTTTCAAGAGTATTTATCAATTCACTCAATTCCGCCATTTGCTTTCCATATTCTTCCCAATCATTTTTTGACATTGCTTGTTTTACTAGATTATTTGTTTCAATAATTTCTTTAATTAATTCTTGCTGACTATCAGCTTGTGGCTCCTCAATTTCAATTTTTATTGTCTCTTTATTAACTAATTTTTTTAATGCTTCATCAAAATTATTGCCAATAGCAAGATTACTTCCATTTGATACAACAATTTTCTTAACTGCTGGAATTTGTGCTTCATTCATTGCAGATAAATAAATTGGTTCTACATAAAGTAATGTATTGTTTATTGGTACAATTACCATACTTCTTGTAACACTTGAACCACCTGAATTCCATAGGCTTAAATCTTTTGAGATATCTGCATTTTGGTCTATTTGATTATCTAATTGCATTGGTCCAATTATATTACTATCTTTTGGGAATGTATATAATTTAAATGTCCCATAATCTGCTTTATTTGTATTAACAGCTGTCCATGCAATTAAGTTCTTACCATTATGTGGAGTATATTGTTGCATTAACGCAAATTGTTTATTATTGTTAATACTTGTTATACCATAATATGGAGCCATTTGTTCTTCCTTATTACCACTATTGTGTGTAGCTGTTGCCCATAAATCTTCATTTTTATAAAATTCTTCTGCACTATCTACATGATATCTTAATAATATATCTGATTGAATATTAAATAAATATTCTGGATATCTCATATGTTTCCAAATATCATCTGGTATTTGAGCATTTTCTTCAAATAATCCTGGATACATTTTATTATATGACATAACTATTGGATCATCTCTATCTACTATATAGAATTTAGTTGTTCCATCATATGCATCTATTAATACTTTAACAGAATTTCTTATATAATTATATTGAACTTTATATTTTGTTCCATTATCATAAGTTTTCAATTCTTCTGTCATTTGTGAATATGGATATTGATTTGTTACTGTATATGCATCTATTACCCATACAAGTTTTCCTTCATCTGTAATAACTATATATGGATCTTCATCATATTCTAAGAATGGTGCAACTTTTTCCACTCTCTCTATAATATTTCTGTTAATTAATAATTTACTATCATTTGTTACATATTTAGAATAAAGTAATTGTGGATCAATATTTTTAATTGCCATTAATACTCTATTCCATCCAGTAAGATTAATTCCACTATCTGCTTTATATGTATATTCAGCGTTTTCATTTTCTCCGTTAGGATAATCAAATTCTTTTATTCCATTTGCATTTACAACAACATTTTCATCTGTTAATTCCCCATAATATATTCTAGGCTCAGTTATTTTTATTCCATTAGCTGTATTATTAGTATTTATATCTTTTACAACAAAATCTGGATAACCATTTTCATCAACACTATTTATTTTGTTTACTACAACTCCATATCCATGTGTATATACATATCTTCTATTTATATAATTTTTTTCTTGTAATAAATCTTGTTCTAGCTCTCTTGCTGCTACAAATACTGCTGTATCTTTTCCGTCTATATTATAATTAACTATATCTGTATCATTAAATGCATAATATCCTTTTATTGTTTGGTATTGATTTAATACTTTTAAGTTAGATATATAATCTGTAATTCTAACATTATCTATTATTTCTTTATTACTATCAATAGTTGCTTGTGTTAATTCAGTATTAACTGGATATTCTTGTTTATCTACAACAATATTATAACCTTGTTTTGTATATTCCATATTATATGAAATATATTTACTTTCAAAATCTAATTCATTTGGACTAACAATAAATATATTTGTAAATCCTGCAACTATCATATGTAAAATTAATACTGCCGGTATTATTGCTAATGTAATTGCTGTTTTCTTGATTTTTCTTTTTCTAACAAATACTGAAGCTATAATTATACATATTCCAATTATATATGGCAAAGCACTATATACATATCTTGAAATAGTTGTGCTAACGAACCCTGCACCTGTAAGTGCTATTGTTTTTCCAGATATTTCTGTTTCCATAAAGTTAGAAAAAACTAAATTTTCAACATCTAATTGGAATCCTACTGCTCTTATTATTAAAAATAATATTATATTTACAAATATATGTGTTATAAATCCTGAATTCTTAAAGTTTTCTTTGTCTATTCCATCTTTTAATAATAAACTTAATGAAACAATATAATATGCTACTGTATATACAAGTAATCCAATTACTAATGTACTTAATGATTCAACTAACATCATAAAAAATGGTCTTTGGAATATAAAATATGAAATATTTTTACCAAATATAGGATCAACTCCATTAAACCATGTAGCATTAAACATTGAAAGAACTGTTTCAAATGCATAATTACTAAATATATAACTTGCAATTAGTGCAATTGCAAATGATAACGATTTAATAGGTAATTTCTTATATGTAACATTTTCTAATTTACATATATTCTTTATACCTTTATTAATACATAAATTTGTAATTAAGAATGATAAAAATATTACTACAAATGCCACTCCCATTATTATAGCTTTTGTTTGTATGTTTTTCCAAAATATATTTACAAAATTATCACCAATTTCTTTATATTCTAAGTATTCAATTTGAAGTGATACATATTTTCCAAATGCAAATATTAAAGCTAATATAACAAAAGCTATCATAAGTAATGTACGTAATTTAATCTCTTTTTTAAATAATTTAAGTTTCATAATTCCTCCTAAATAATAGCACTTACAAATTGCTGAGGATTAAATGGTTCCATATCATCAATTTGTTCTCCAATGCCAATATATTTTACTGGTATTTTCAGTTCAGATACTATTCCTAAAACAAATCCACCTTTTGCAGTTCCATCCATTTTAGTAAGTACAATTCCTGTCACTTTTGCTGTTTCAGTAAATAATTTAGTTTGATTAATTGCATTTTGTCCTGTTGTTCCATCTAATACCAATAATGTTTCTTTTGTATAGTTTTCTAGCTCTTTATCTATTATTCTATTAATTTTAGCAAGCTCGTCCATTAATTCTTTTCTATTATGCAATCTTCCTGCTGTATCTATAACTAAAACATCATAATTTTCTTGCTTAGCTTTTTTTATTCCATCAAATACAACTGATGCTGGATCTGAACCTTCTTCTTTTTTGACTAAATCAACTCCTGCTCTATCTGCCCATATTTCTAGTTGTTCAACAGCTGCTGCTCTAAAAGTATCTGCTGCAACTAGTAAAACTTTTTTCCCTTGTTTTTTAAGATTATTTGCTATTTTACCTATTGAAGTAGTTTTACCAACACCATTTACTCCAATTACTAATATAACAGATAAATCACTAGATAATTTTAAATGAGAATCTACTTCATCAAAAACTTTTTCCATTTCTTGTTTTAATAATTCTTTTAATTCTTCTCCATCTTTAATATTTTGTTTTTTAGCTTCTTCCCTAAGATTAGAGATTATCTTAATACTAGTTTCTACACCAATATCTGACATTATTAAAATTTCTTCTAATTCTTCTAATAATTCTTCATCAACTTTTCTAAAGTTTTTTACAACATTATTTATTCTTTCATCAAATGATTGTTTTGTTTTATTTAATTTTTCTTTTAGTTTATCAAAAAACATATGATTTTTCTCCTTTGCTAATTAAACAAAAAAACATAGATGAGCTCTATGTTTTTGTTTGTATTATTATTTTTTATCAATACCATATTTTTTCATGAATGCTTCAGCTCTACTTCCTTTTGATCCACCTATATCTAATTTACCATTATAGAATGGATGACATTGTGAACATGATTCAACTTTTAATACTGATTTAGTTGAACGAGTTGTAAATTTATTTCCACATGAACAGATTACTTCAGCTTCTTGGTAATTTGGATGTATTCCTTCTTTCATTATATTCACCTACTTTCAAATGAGTTTGTTTTTATCTTAATTAATATTTTTTCTTAATCATGCCATATAATATTAACATAAATTATATTAATTTTCAAGCATTTTTGTTTACTTTTTGTGTTTTTTTGAATATTTTTTGATTTTAACTCATTTTATTAGATTAATCTCTTCTTTTACCAAATAAACTTAATAGTTTTAAGAATATATTAATAAAATCTAAATATATTGTAAGTGCACATATTATTGGTAAATTTTCATTTGAATTTATTGCTGGATTTTCAGAATATTGTTTTATTTTCTGAATATCATATGCTGTTAATCCTATAAAAATTACTATACCAATAACTGTAATTATAAGGTCTAGTCCTGTTGATCCAATAAATAAATTAATTAATGAAGCTATTATTATTCCAACTAGTCCTATCATACATATATTACCTATTCTAGATAAATCCACATTAGTAGTATATCCTATAAATGCCATAAGTCCAAATACTCCTGCTGTCATAAAAAACACATTAATTATTGAACCTAATTCATATACAAAAAATATACATGAAAGTGTTAATCCATTTACTATCGAATATGCAATAAATCCAACAATAGCCATAGGATAACTTAAACTATTTAATGCTCTTGATAAAATAACTACTAATGCTAATTCTGCTATCATTAATATAATCATTGGAGCAAAACTAGTATATAAAGCATCTGTTAATGTCTCACTATTAAATACCATAAATGCTGCTGCACCTGAAATTATTATACCTACAAATAACCATAAAAAAGTTTTTTTCAATACACTAGACATATCTAGTGTATTAATTGCTGAACCTTCTTCAAAAAATTCATTCATATTTTTTCCTCCTTTGTTTATCTAAATTTATGATTTAACTCTGCTGAAATATTATCTTTTTCTCTTTCAACATATTTTATAAATTGAAGACCTAATTCTGGATCAAATTGAGTTCCACAATTTTTTTGTATTTCTAATAATGCTTCTTGAAGTGTTAATCGTGGTCTATAATTTCTATCTGATGTCATTGCATCAAATGCATCACCTAATGCAGATATTCTAGCATATAACGGAATATCTTTACCTTTTAAGTTTCCAGGATATCCTCTTCCATCATATCTTTCATGGTGATGTTTTACAATTGGACAAATATCTTCAAATATAGATGTTGCTGATATAATTTGATGTCCTATTAATGGATGATTTTTTATTTCACTATATTCATCATCAGTTAATTTTCCAGCTTTTTTAAGTATTTCGTCTGGAACACCAATTTTACCTATATCATGAAATAACCCACCAATATATATTCTTTCCTGCTCAACCTCACTTAATCCCATTTCTTTTGCTAATGCGCGAGAATAATATGCAACTCTATCTGAATGTCCTCTTGTATATGCATCTTTTGCTTCAACTGTTAATCTTAATGCTTCAACTGTTTCTAAATATGCTTTTTCTAGTTGAGCCTTTGATTCTACTAATTCTTCATTTATTTTTTTAATTGTTTTTACCTGATCAACAGATTTTAAAGCTGATTCAATTAGAAGTAATAGTTGATTAGGATTATCACTCTTTTCACAATAACCTTGAATATCATATTCTCTTATTGTTTGAAGTGGTGGTGCTAAATCCTTATGCCCTGTTAATAAAAGTATATATAGACTTTTATCAAATTTTCTTACTTCTTCAATAACTTTATCACCATGTATTGGTGTCATTAAATAGTCAAGAACTAGCAAGTCAAATTTTTCTACTTTCATTCTTTCAATTGCTTCTAACGGATTAGTTATACCTGTAACAGAATAACCGCTTCTTCTTAAAAATATAGTCATAGAATCAATTATACCTTGTTCATCATCAACAACTAATATTTTATATCCACCTTCTACTACTATTTGATTTTTTCTCATTTATATCACCTCTTTTATATTTCCATTTTCTACTTCAAATAATTTATATTCATTTAATAATTCAAAATTTTCTATATCTGTACATGTTATTATTGTTTGGTGTTTATCTAAATTATATAATAATTTACTAATTCTATTTTTATCTAATTCAGATGTAACATCATCTAATAACAATATTGGATATTCATCAAATTCATTATATATTTTTTCTATTTCTGTTAATTTATATGATAATACAGCACTTCTTTGTTGTCCTTGTGAACCAAATTTACTTAGTTCAATATCATTTATATAAAAGATATAATCATCTTTATGTGGCCCATAACTAGTATATCCTTTCTGCATATCTGTTTCAATAGATTTATCTAGTCTTTTCCTAAATTCATCTTCATTTTTTACATTTGGTATATACTCTAATCTTACATTTTCTTTGTTTTCAGATAATATATTATGTTTTTGTTTTAATATATCTTTTATACTTTCTATATATTCATTTCTTATATTAACTATTTTTATTCCTATTTCAATTAATTTTTCATTCCATATATCTATTGTATCAAGCAAACTTTTATTTATTCTAGCTTGTTTTAATAAATTATTTCTTTGCATTAATATTTTGTTATATTGCAACATAAAGTGTACATACATTGGCCTAATTTGTGTAATAGAAATATCAAAAAATTTTCTTCTAATACTTGGAGATTGTTTTACAATTTTTAATTCATCAGGAGAAAATAATACAATATTTACATTTCCAACCATTTCACTTAATTTGTTTAACTTACATCCATTTATTTTTACTTGTTTTCTATTACCTTTTTCTAATGTTATTTCCATTTTATTTAATCTATCTTGTTTAAAGTATTCAAGACAAATTCTAAAATTGTTTTCATCTAATTTAATCATATCTTCATCACTATTAGTTCTAAAAGATTTTGCAAGTGAAGATAAATATATACTTTCAATAACATTAGTCTTTCCTTGTGCATTATTCCCTATAAATATATTTAATTTTTCATCTAATTTTATTTCTTGATTTATATAATTTCTAAAATTTATTAATTCAATTTTGTCTATATACATACTTATTACCTCTTACTTCATAGTAAGTATATCAATTAATTAAAGATTTGTACATATTTTTTTATATTTTTTAACCTAAACAATTAATTTAACTGTATAAATTAATCTACTAAATTATTTATCTTATTCATCTAACAACAATTTAGTTTTTTTATTTTTTAATCTTTTTAATTGTTCTTTTTCAATCTGCTTAATACTTTTTTGGGGCTTTGGTAAATCTTCTGGCATTGTTCCTCCAATGTCTTGTATCGCTTTTCTTACTTTATATCCAACTTCATAATGTGTAGTTGTAGCTTTATTAGAACTATGTATATTATCTTTTTTTAGTTTTTCTTCTGTCTGTGATATTCTAAATAAATTAGCAATTAACTCTGTACTTCCCATAAAATCAAGTATTTTTTCATTTTGTTTTAAATTTTTTCTTTTATGAATATCATCTACTGTTAGTCCTCCATATAGCCCCATATATCCTGCATTTTGAAATTCTGCATATTGTTCATTTGTTATTACACCAGCATTATGTGCTGCCTCCAACAACATTTGATTCCATTGTTTTATATCTCCACGAATCACTAATCTTTTATTTTCTTCATCTAATTGATTAAAGTAATCTGCTACTTCTTGTCTTCGTGTTTGAATCGCAAAATAAGTCTGCCCTAATGCAATTACTTCTTTTCTAGGGTCTCCATTTTGCACAATCAAATAGCAAGCATATCTTGATAGTTCATAATCTAGCACTTTTTTCTGCGTTGCTCCTGCTTCAACGATTTTCCTGACCTCAGGAAAATCGTCTTCTATCTTTTTTCCGCTATTTTCACATGCTAATTTTGCTCTATTTATTACTTTAAAAAAATTTTCCCATTTTTTATATTGTAATACTTCACTTAGTTCTCTAGCATACCAATATTCTGTTCCATCATCTCTAATCTTTTTTATATCTTCAAAATTTTTATATTCTTCTGCTTGTAAATTACTCAATATTATCCCCTCCTAATTATTTCTATTCTCTCTTATTTCCAAACTTATTATATATTACCAAACATTTGTTTGTCAATATTTTTTTGTCTTTTTGTATATTAATTTGTTTTCCATTTTTATTTTAAATTATTAATTAAATTTATATAAACAAAAACGAGGTAATATAACCTAATATACTACCTCGTTTTTCTTTTATTCACTTACTGGAATAGTAATCCAAAATGTTGTTCCTTTATTTTCTTTTGTTTCAAATTCAATATTTCCTTTAAATTTACCTTTAATAGTAGAATATGACATATATAACCCTAGACCTGTACCATTCTTTCCTTTTGTTGTTATCATTTCTTTAAATACTTTTTCTTTTACATGATTAGGCATTCCTATTCCATAATCTTTTATTTCAAAACATATACCTTTTTCATTTAAGTATACATTAAGTTCAATAAATTTATTTTTTGTATCTTTACAAGCATATATTGCATTTTGAACAAAGTTATTTAATACTTGTACTAAAGTATTTTCATCACCTTTCATACATTTATTTTCTACTTCATCAGATACATTTACTCTTAATTCAACTAATGAATTTTTTAATTCATGTTTCATAAATATATTTACTTTTTTAATAACATCTTCTACATCAAATAACAGATCATTTTTAGAATCTAATTGACTTGCTTGTCCTTTAACTGCACTAATAATATCTGACATATATGATAAATGAACTTTAGTTTTTTCAACTAATGTTATCATATCTTTTGCAATTTCTTTATGATCTTCATTAGTTACTTCTGTATCACCAATAGATAAATCATATTCATTAATTAAATCTTCCATACCTTGAATATTACCAGCAATAGACATAATAGGAGTTTTCAAGTTATGTGCTATCCCCCCTATAAATTGTCCTAATGAAGCAAGTCTATCTTGTTCCATTATTGTTTCTTGATTTTCTTGTATTTCCAAAATATAGTTGTTTTCAATTTTTTGTATTTTATTAAATATTCTTACTAGATCACCAATTTCATCATTTGATGTAACTTTTAATTTATGAGCCTCAAAATTTGTGTCATATTTTCCTTCAGATATACCTTTTAATCTTTCTAAAACTAATGAAATATTACTTGTTAAATCCATAGAAATATATCTTATAACTATAAAGTTTAAAATAAAGAATAAAAATGATGATATAATTAAAAACATTAGTGCTGAACCAGCAGATAGATCATATATTATTCCTACATATACTACATCATCTATATCTGAACAATATATTGGTCTCATTATTCCTTGAGTATCTGTGCCATAACTATCCATTATTTGTCCATTATATTTTTGTGAAATTTCTGTTGTATATTTTAGTATAAAATTTGATATTTCTTGATTATCTATTGATATTCCTTCTTCACTGTTTATAATTAATACTCTATTATCTTCTATATTTATTTTATTAATTTTACTCAAACTTTGTTTTATTTCTTCAACAGTATATGGTCTGCTTGGATCAAATACACTTTCTAATTGCATCTTATACGAATCAAATAATACTTCTCCTTTTTCAGTTGTTATTCTTGAATATCCAACTAGTACTGTAAAAAACAAAGCTACTAAAACAAGTGGAATAATTAATAATTGTATCCTATTACTAACAGACATATTTCTCCAATTATTTTTTTCACCATATGGTAGTTCTAACAATATTTTAGTAAATATTTGTCTCATAAATATAAATGTTAAAACAGAAGCTGATACATCAAATGATAATATAAGTAAAAAAATTTTTGTTATCATTATTACTTGATGACTATCTGTACAAGCTAGTATTATACTAGTAATAAGCATTCCAATAGGACATTGTGCTAAAAATATCATATATGGCATCTTATAACAATCTGTACGTATTTTTTCTATAAATTTAGTTTTTTTAGTCCACTCTTCATCTTCAAATTTTACCTTTTCAAACTTGAAGATATTTTTTAAAATAATTGCTAAATAAATAAAACTTAATAATATAATACATGTTCCTATTAATAATATTTGAGTATTATAGGAAAGCCCTGATGACATTTGCTTATCAAACTGCGTATTTATTGTTTCTGGTAAATAATTAAGTATTGTTGGGATTACTAAATATAATAACATTACAGTTGCATATACTATTAATCCATAAATTGCAAATATTTTGGTTGTATATTTGTGTTTTTTGAATAAATTTTTCATATATTTTATCTCCTTTTATATAAAATTTACTTTTCTTGCATATTCAAAAACTTTCTTAATATATATTTCTTCATCAATTTTATTATTTGGCCATTCGAATTCTACTTTTTTCAAATATTCTTTTGTTTTATCTGATTTTATATTTATTGTAAAATCATAATCTAGACCAATTTTATTATCTACATTATAAAAATCATTAATTATCCCTTTTAATTTTTGATTTTCTATCATATTTGAAGATAATTCTTTTATATAATTATCAAATTCTTTATCTGTGATTGTTCTAACCTCTATTCCTATAAATTTAAGCACTTTAAATATATCACTAATTCTAAATAGATTGTCATTATATAAATGAAATACTTGATTTATTCCTTCTTGCATAAAAACTAATTTTACAATAGCTTCTGCTAATAAATCTACTGGTGTAAATTCTACTTGCTGATCAAGTATCTTTTCAGATACTTTTTCCATATCTATTATTGCTTTAATTCTACTGTAAAAAGCATTTTCAGAAATATTTTGTTGAAAAACTCCATCACTATATCTACCTGCAATGATTCCTGCTCTTAATATAGTTGCTTCAAAACCTTTTTTCATTTCTTCATAAATTAATTTTTCACATTGGTATTTACTATATACATAAACATTATCTCTAAATTTTTGTCCTATAAATAAATCATTTTCTGTAAATTCAACATTTTTATTATTTTGTTTTACTAAATAATTGCCAGATACACTTAATGAAGATATATAGTATAGTTTTGCATTATATTTTTTGCATAGTTCAATTATATTTCTTGTACCATTAATATTTACTCTTTTAAATAATTCAATATCCCCATAATGTTTTACAATAGCTGCTGAATGTATAACTGCATCAATATTAGATAAATCAATATCTATTTTATTTGTAATATCTTTTTCAATAATAAATATTCTTTCATTAATTAGACTAACATATTTATCCGCTTCTTTTTCAAAATAGAAAGATAAATTTTCTACTAATCTATCATAACAGTTTTTATTTTGTTTTTGTCTAACTATACAAAATACATTAGCATTTGTTTTATCTATTAATTCTTTTAAAATATGTATCCCTATAAAACCTGTTACACCTGTAAGTAAAATATCTTTATATTGATTATGTTCTTTTGTTACTGTTATTTCCTCAATATCTATTTTTTTAGTTGGAAGAACATATTCTTCATTTTCATAATTATCCTTATTATATTTACTATCTATATGATTTGCTAATTTTTCTATTGTAGAATATTCATAAAAGTCTTGAAGTGTAATATTCCATTTATTTTTTAATAATAACGTTTGTACTTTAATTATACTTAATGAATCTAAACCATAATCAAAGAAGTTTTCAGCTATACTTATATTATCCAATTTAGTAACTTTTTTAAATGCTTCATAAATTATTTTCTCAGTATTTGTTGTTGGAATAATTATTTCTCTATTTATATTCTCTTCATTAAAAACAGTATTTGCTATTAAAACTTTTCTATCTATCTTTCCATTTGGAGTTTTAGGCAACTCATCTATTTTCTTAAATATATTTGGTACCATATATTTAGGTAATTTAGCTTCTATGAATTTTCTAATTGACTCACTATCTATTTCCTTACTTGATGTATAATATGCAATTAATTTATTTTCTTTTGCTATTACTGCTGTTTCTAAAATAAAGTTATATTTTAAAATTACATTTTCAATTTCTTCAATTTCAATTCTATGCCCATTTATTTTAATTTGGAAATCATTTCTTCCTAAACAAACTAAATCTCCATTTTTATTCCATTTTGCAATATCTCCTGTTTCATATATTATATCATTTTCAATATATGGATTTTCAATAAATTTTTCTGCTGTAAGTTCTGGTTTGTTATAATATCCTTTCCCTACACCATCTCCACCTATAAATAGATTTCCAGGCATTCCTATAGGACATAATTTTCTGTTATTATCTAATATATATGTTTGCTGATTTGCAATAGGCTTCCCTATTGTAACTGTACTTTCATTTGTTAAATTTTTTACAGTTGACCATACAGTTGTTTCTGTTGGTCCATACATGTTCCAAATATTAGCTTTAGTTATTTCTCTAATTTCATCAACTATGTTAATAGGAACCGCTTCTCCACCTATCATAATATCTGTCATATTTTTAATAAACTCAATATTTTCTTTATCATTTATTAATGCCTTAAATCTTGAAGGTGTTGTTTGTATCATTTGAACATTATTTTCTAAACATAGTTTATTTAGATAATATGCTAAATTTTGTTCATTTTCATTTGCAATAACAACGGTGCATCCTTTTATTAAAGAGAGCCATGACTCTAATACAAATATATCAAAAGAGATTGTTGTTACTGATACAATTGTTTTATTTTCAAAATCTATTAAATCTGTTATACCTTTTATAAAATTAATAACATTTCTATGTGTAAGCATTACACCTTTTGGATTTCCAGTTGAACCTGATGTATATATTAAATACGCTATATCATTTGAATTAATTTCAATATTAATGTTTTCAGCACTCTCGTTTTGATATGCTTCATAATCATCTATTGATATTTTCTTTCCATTAAATTCAAATCTATCTATATATTCATTTCTAGTTAAAACAATATTTGTTTTTGAATCATTTACTATGTATTCTATTCTTTCTTTTGGATATTCAATATCTATTGGTAAATATGAACATCCCAATTTTAATATAGCAAGCATTCCAATAAACATATCAATTGACCTTGAATCAACTATTGGAATAATACTTCCCTTTTGTATATTTTGGACTCTTAAATAATTAGCTAATTTATTTACTTTTTTATTTAGACCATCATATGTAATTTTTTGATTATTACATACTAAAGCTATCTTTTCTTTGTTTAATATCACAGTTTCTTCAAATTTAGAAATTATATTAGAATTCCTATCATAAGCCATATATGTATTATTAAATTTATTTATTAAAATATTTTTTTCTTCATCTGTTACTATTTCTAAATCTGAAACTAGCTTATTTTCTAAACATTGATTAATAATTGAATAAATCCTTTGATTCATTATATCTATATCATTTTCTGTAAATACTTCTGTTAAATAATCATAAATAAGAATAGGTTTTCCTACATCATCGGTATCTTTTAAATGTACCATTAGAGAATTTAATTGCTCATTTGATTCAACCCATCTGCTTCTAGTATTATATTTTATTTCATCTTTATCTGCTTTTGCATTTTGATATGAAAAAACAAAATCATAAACACTACCTGTTGTTCCATTTATTTTATTAATTTGTCTTATAATTTTTTCTTCTGGATATTTCAAATGTTTATACATACTCATTTGTTCACTTGCCATATCTTTAGCTACATCCAAAAATGTTTTTTTATAATCTATATTTACTATAAAAGGTGTTGTTGAAATAAATAGACCACACATGTTTTTTTCTTTAAAATTTGCTCTATTTAGTATTGGATTACCAATTATATATCTATTTACACCTTTTATTCTACCAATATATATACAAAATACAGTAAGCCAAAATATATATTCTGTAATTTTATTTTCAATGCAAAACCTTCTAATATTATTTACCAAATTATCCTCTAATTCATATTCTTTTCTAATAAAATATGTATTAAAATTATGTTTATCTTGCTTAAATGATATTTCATCCACTTTATCATTAAACTTTTCTAGCCAGTATGTTTCGTCTTTTTTGAATTTTTCTGAATTCATATATTCATTTTGAGCTTCTATATATTCTACATATTGTGGGAATTCAATTTCTTCCACGCTTTCATTATTTTTTAGTTTATAATATATATTAGTTATATATTTTATCATTAAAGACATTGTCCAAGCATCAGATATTAGATGATGTTCAAGTACAACTACTCCATCTTTACCATTTTTATTTTTAAAACCTATATATTTAAATAAATCTCCTTTTTCTAAATTATATCTTACTTTTTTTATTACCTCTTCTTCTAATTCTTCAATACTTTCTACTTCTACAACATCCATTTTAAAATAATTATATGGCTTTATAACTTGATATACTTCATCTCCACCTTTTACTATATTAATTCTATATATATCATTTTTCTCTACTATACAATTCATTGTTCTTTCTAATATTTCAAAATCTACATTTTCTTCTATTTCAAGCCAAGAATTTATACAATTTATGCCACTATTAGAATAGACAGAATCAATATTATATAATGCTTTTTGTTGATTTGTTAAATTATATTTTTTTAAAACTTCCATACTACGTACCTCTTACTTTTTTCTAAATGAAATATACTACACTTTATACAAAAATACAAGAATATTCCCCTTTTTTCTGGAAATAATAAATATTGTTATATTTTTTATAGTATAGATTTAGCCATTTTAAAGTATTTTTAAATATTTTGTAAAAAAAGATAAAAAAATTTTCAATAAAGTGTTGACAAACGTTTTAAAATATTGTATCATATAGAGGCGTTAGTAAATGGGCCATTAGCTCAGTCGGTAGAGCACTTGACTTTTAATCAAGTTGTCCGCAGTTCGAATCTGCGATGGCTCACCATTTTAAATATTAACGGCCCGTTGGTCAAGTGGTTAAGACACTGCCCTTTCACGGCGGCGACAGCAGTTCGAATCTGCTACGGGTCACCAATATTTGCCGGTTTAGCTCAGCAGGTAGAGCAACTGACTTGTAATCAGTAGGTCGTTGGTTCAATTCCGACAACCGGCTCCAAAAGATACCAATTAGTTGGTATCTTTTTTATTGCATATATATTTAAAATATGTTATAATCTTTATGCTAAATTTTATATATTATATATAATATCTCTTATTTTAAGGAGGAATGGATATGAAAAATTGGACTGATCATCTTAAGCTTTGTAATAGCTATTGTAGTGAAGAAGAAATAAAAAAAATGAATAAAAATTCTTTTATTATTACAACTGTAATTTCTGTATCTGTTCTTATCGTTGTATTAATAGTAGCATTTTCACTAAATTAAACAATTTTAAAAAGAAACATTGAAATATTACAATGTTTCTTTTTTTATTAAACAAATACAATTATACTCACTAATTTCTATCATTCCAGACTTCATTTATATATTGGGTAAGTGCCATAATAAACGCATCTTTAGTTAAATCTATTCTATCAATTACATCCTTTGTTAAAAAACTTATTCCACCTTTATTACTTCTTAGATCATGTTTTTGAAAAATATTATCCATTACCTTACCTAAATCAGTTTCTATTATTTCATCTACATATTTATTAGGAACAGGAAAACCTGAGCTTGTTCCCCAACTTTCATATCCGTTTTTATCTTTTATTACAGCAATATTTATAATTATCCATTTACCTAATAAATTGGTGATACCTGATTCTATGCCTAAATAGTAATCTGCTTCAATATTATTTTCTTTAGAAGACTTTATCAAATTATTTACACGGTTTCTAGCTCCCTCATAAATTTCATTGTTTACTGGCTGTTCACTTACATTTGAAGGTACTGGAATACCCTCAATATCAAAATTATTAAAATAATTTTCAAATGCTTCTTTTGCACCTTGTATCTTTCCTGGATTTTTAGTCCCTATTAAAATTTTCATTTTACTCTCTCCTTATTAATTATTTAATTCATTATCTAATATATTAAATAATATTTTAAATTCTTCATCATGCATTAATAAATCTTTTTGTTTATTTTTTACCATTTCTTTAAATTTCTTATATGAAACAAACATTATTTCAGATATTTCTTCTTTTTGATATTTCATATCATCAATTGTTTTTTCAGTTCTTAAAAGATATATGTCACTAAATTCATTATTTATAAAAGTTTCATTATAAATTTCTGTTGTTTTAATTGTTGCAATTAATTGTAATTCTTCTTCTTTTACATCAATATTTAATTCCTCTTTTATTTCCCTTATAGCACCTTCTAAAGAGTTATCACCAGCTGACAAATGACCTGCACTAGATATATCTAACATACTAGGATTACTATCTTTTTCTTTACATCTTCTTTGTAATAAAATATCACCATTTTGATTTATAATCCAAATATGAACTGCTTTATGCCAATCACCATCACGATGAACTTCTTTTCTTAATTTTGTTTTTCCAGTTTTATTTCCATTTTCGTCTAAAATGTCAAAATATTCTTCACTCATGTTATTACTCCTTAATATAATTTATTTTTATTATTTCTCCATCATTTAGTCTAGTTATTTGTATATTATTATTTTCTTCGAAATTTTTAATTTTTTCCTTCATCTCATCACTAGCTTTATTAAAATGTGGAAATATTCTATACTCCGTAATATTTAAACCTTTATATGTATCTAATATCACGTCATATTTTTTCTTTGTTCCTCTTTTTAACTCATATGCCCATTTTAAATCATCACATAAAATCATTGAACCTGCACTTTCACCAATATATATTCCCTTTTTCAAAAAATCAACTAATATATCTTTAAATTTAGTTTTATGAACTAATTCAATAAGATGTGTTATGTTTCCTCCTAAGGCATATATGATATTATAATTTAATAGCTCATCAATATTTGAGTTATTTAAATCTAAAACATCTACCTTTTTAGCTCCTACACTAATAAAATTTTGTTTTACATTTTCTCTAGCAATAAAATTACCTGTTCCTTCTGGTGCAGCATTAGCTATTATTACAACTAATTTATTTTTTGATATATTCTTAAACATTTCCCTATTCTCATCTGATACATAATTATTAATGTCATTAAATCCTGCTGACGTTAATAAGATATTGAACTGTTCCATATTTTCCTCCTCTTATACAAAATTATCTGTCTTAAATTATTTAAGACAGATAATTAATATTTATTCTTATTTTGCTTCATCAATACCTTTAGTAGGTTCAACTAATAATTTACTTAATATTGCTGTTATAGGGATAACAATAATTGGATTTACCATAACAACTATAATTTTTATTAATTCAATAAACACATTATTTTCTCCAAATAATATCATATGAATAGGATAGTTTTGGAATGCAACATAAAATACATTTGTTAATAGCGCACCTGTTATTATTAATAATGCTCCATTTAAACATCTTACTAATTCAGCTGAAATAACTTTTATAGTATGTATTGTTCCTTCCCCTTTTGCATGCTCATTAGCTGTTTTTAATGCCATGTTTATAGAAATACCTAAAGAAGCAATAACCATTGTTCCTATAATTACATCTATATATTCAGGTTTTCCTGTCTCACCTTCTGCATTTGTTCCAACTTCAAAAGATTCACTAATATTTGTTATGTTTATCATAAACATACATAAACTTGTAGTTAATATTGTAGCTACCATTATACCTATAATTGCTACTAAAGTTTTCTTTGAGAAATTATTAATAATAATTGTATTTGTAATTATCATTAATATAGCTGTAATTGCTAAAGTAGCTATTGCTGGAATAGTTTTTAAATATAAGAAACCAAAAGCAAAGAATAATATTGCAATATTTAATACAATAACACCAATTATTCTAATTGATTTTGTTCTAGCTAACAATACTATTAAAACTAATAATGCTACTATTGTTGCATATATTACTATTTCTCTTGTAGAATCAATTGGTAATACAATTTCTCCATCATATGTTACTGTTCCATCTGCTTGTGCATTTTCTGTAACATACACATATACTTTATCTCCTACTTTTAAAGGGTCTTCATATTCTGTAGCTCCTTGTTCTCCAAGAGGATAAACTAAACTTATTTCTACACCTTTATATTTTCCTTCTTGTACTACTAACTTTAAATCTTGTCCAGTAACTGGATATTCCATTTCTTGACCATAATAACTAATCATATATGTTTTTTCTCCAACTTCACTAGCCTCAATTATTTTAGATTTAAAATATATTTGTTCAATCTCTTCTTCTTCAACAACATCACTAACAATTTCTGATTGATCAACTGTTTCTGCTGCTTGAGTATCTGTTGCTTCAGTTGCAAATACACCTATACTAAATATCATTACCATAACTAATAACATTGATAAAATCTTTTTCATTTTATACACACTCCTTAAATCATTCTTTTACTAACAACATAAGCACTTCCTGGTATAGTTTTTGCTTTATGTTTAACTTGTGAACCTATTTCTGCAATTTCTAGCCTATCCAATTTTTTATTTCCTTCTACAATTACAACTCCAATTGAAATTGATGTAAGTGGATATTGCTCTATAATACCTCTTCTATTTGGAACTTCAAAGAAACCTCTTTCTCTATCTTCTTTATTTAGAAGAGTTTTTATACTATTATCAAAATCTTTAATTATACTATTACATAATTTATCTATATTATTTTCACTTGTTATAACAATAAAATCATCGCCACCAATATGTCCTATGAATTCACTCATTTTTCTATCTTTATTTATATTACGTAATATAATATCTGCTGTCAGTTTTATAACTTCATCACCTTTTAAAAAACCATATGTATCATTATATGCTTTAAAGTTATCTAAATCAAAATATAAAACTGAGAAATCTTCTTTTTTATTTAGTCTTCTTTGTAATTCATTTTCTATATGAATATTACCTGGAAGGCCTGTTAGTGGACTAACTGTTCTATTGCTATTAACTAACTTTATCATGTTCTTTATAACATAATATACATATTGAGAATCTATAGGTTTAATTATGTAATAATCAAAACCAGTAGATAAATTTCGTATTATTTCTTCTTTATATGAATTACTTGAAAAGCTAATCATTGGCGTCATTAATACTCCATAATTTTTCACAATTTCTTCATATAAGCTAACGTTATCTTTTGTATTTAGTAATATCATATCTGGGATATTGCACATTACTTTTTTAATAGCTTCAATATTAGGCTTACATGTTATAATGTTATAATCTATTTCTTTTTCAAATAATGCTTTAATAGTTTCAAAAACTTCATCTTTTTCTTCTATTATTAAAATATTATTTTTTAACATATTAACCTCTATTCTTAATTTAAAATATCATATATTTCATTTGAAATATTAATAAAATCATTCATACTTAATGTTTCTGCTCTTCTAGTTTCATCTATATCATATTTATCTAAAATTTGTTTAAATGTTTCTTTATCTATATTGTATTTTTTTAAACAACTTTCTATAGAATTAGCAAACATTTTTCTTCTTTGTATAAAACCACCTTTTATAATATTAAACAATAATGTTTCATCTTTAATATCATATATTGGCTTTTTATATACTTTTAATAATACAACAGTTGAATCAACTTTTGGAGCTGGTATGAACCCTTCATGTGATACTTGAACAACTATTTCTGAAGAAGCATAATAGCTTGTAGATAGTGTTAATACTCCATAATCTTTACCACCTGGTAAAGCAACTATTCTATCTGCAACCTCTTTTTGTATCATTATAGTTATTGTATCAATATTTAATTTTTCTTCCAATAATTTCATTATTATTGGTGTTGTAATATAATATGGTAAATTAGCTACAACTCTAACATTTTCAAACTGACTATTTTCTTCTAATAGTTCTTTTAAATTGATTTTTAAAATATCTCCATAAATGATTTGTATATTATTACAATCTTTAAATCTATCTTCTAATATACTAATCATTCTTCTATCAAGTTCAATACATATTACTTTACCTGCTTTTTCTACTAATTTTTCAGTAAGTGTACCTAACCCTGGACCTATTTCAATAATCAAATCATTATTTGAAATATTTGAGCTTCTAACTATTTCAGCTATAGCGTTTTCATCTATTAAAAAATTCTGTCCTAATCTTTTTTCCGCTACAACTCCATATTTTCTCATTATCTCTCTTGTTTTATTTTCTAAATTATCCATACAAACCTCTAAAATATATGAGTGAACTATTTACTCATACAATATATATCTTTTTAAGTAAAATGTCAATTATTAAACACCATAAACTTGAACTTTCCGTAGATTTTTCTATAATAAAAATAAAAAAATACGCATTAGAAATAATTCTAATACGTTTTTTTATTTTATTCAAATATATATACTTTTGCATTTCCTACAGTCCACCATTGTGTTGTACCATGTTGATCTACATAGATATCTATTTTATTTCCTTTTATTGCTCCACCTGTATCAGCTGCAATAGCATATCCGTAGTCGCTCATTCCATTTACACCTTGAACATATACTTTTGTTCCTAGAGGTATAACTTTTGGGTCAACTGCTATAACTTTTTGGTTTTGTCCTGGTGTAATTTTATATCCTGATGCTGTAACTCCATAACCTTTATCCCCTGGTGATTTACCTGTACATTTTTTACATAAACAATATGCTGTAAATTTCATATCCATTACTTTTGTATATCCAGATACTGGAGCACTTTCATTTGCAGAAGTGCTTTCTCTTTCTGCTGTATCTCCACCCCTAGATATTGTAGTTCCTGAATATTCTACAACTTTATTAACTACTTCTTTTGTAACTTCATTACTTACTTCAACTCTTGATGTTTCTAAATCATCTTCATATCTAACTTTGTATGTTATTTCTTTTACTCCATTTTTACCTGCAGTTAAAGTTTTTACTGTTCCTTCTTTTGAACGCCCTAATGCAATTGTTTCATATGGAATTTCTTCTGTTTGTACTTCTAATTTTTCTAAAATAACTTTATTTTTTGTAATTATATCATCAATTGTAATTTTTCCTAAATTGTTAACTGTTTTTAATTCAATATTATTAACTAAATTATCATTTGTACCATTACTTTCATTTTTAACATCAATACCTACAGAATATGCTAAACTACCTATAGCTACTGATATTAATACTATTAAAACTAACAAAGCATATTTCTTTGCAAATAGTATTATCTTTTTCGTGTCTACTTTCATAAATCTCTCCTTTCACGCAAAAGCAATAATATTTTACTATTTTTTAGAAATTTTGTCAAACTGTTTACCCGTATATATTGCCAGCTTATTGTTAAAATTTAATTTCATAAACTTTTATTATGCTTTTTTCTCATTATTTCTCCCTTTTACTTCGTTTTATTCATTATTACTTTGCTTTTTAAATACAAAAACAAGCATATACATTATATATATATGCCTGTTTTATATAAATATTACTTAATCTATTCCTTCAATACAAAAAGGATGCATAACTTAATATACATCCTTTTATGTTTAATATACAATTATTATTGTAATTCAACAGTTGCACCAGCTTCTGTGAATTTAGCTTTTAATTCTTCAGCTTCTTCTTTAGAAACGTTTTCTTTAATAGTTTTTGGTGCTCCATCAACTAAATCTTTAGCTTCTTTTAATCCTAATCCAGTTGCATCTCTAACAACTTTGATTACGTTAATTTTGCTTGCACCAGCATCTTTTAATACAACTGTAAATGAAGATTTTTCTTCAGCTGCTGCTCCAGCTGCTCCACCTGCTGCAGGTGCTGCAACTGCTGCTGCAGATACTCCATATTTTTCTTCGATTCCTTTAACTAAATCAGCTAATTCGATAACTGTTAAGCTATCAATTTCTTCTAATAATTTTTCAATTTTTTCCATTATAATTTCCCTCCTAAATTTTTTAAATAATATTTTTAATTATTGTTCTTGTTCTTTTTTTACTTTAACTTGGTCTAAAGCAACTGCTAATTTACTGATATTAGCAAGCAATACTCCAGCAAGTTTCGCAATAAGTTCTTCTCTTGATGGTAATTTTGCAAGAGTGATGATTTCTTCAGCATCAACTACTTTTCCATCAATTATACCAGCTTTAATTTTAAAGAATTCATTTTCTTTACTAAAATTATATAATATTTTTGAAGGTGCTAAATAGTCTTCGTTACCAAATACTACTGCAACTGGTCCTTCTAAATGTGCATCTAAATCAGAAATGCTGTTTTCATTTAATGCTCTTTTAATAATATTATTTTTAACAACTTTATATTCTGAATTAGCTGCTTTTAAGTCAGCTCTCATTTTAGTTACTTGTTCAACAGTAATTCCTCTGTATTCAACTAAAATAACTGCTTTTGCTTCTTTTACTTTTTCAGAAAGTTTAGCAACACTTTCTTGTTTCTCTTTAAGTACTTTGCTACTTGGCATATTTATTGCCACCTCCTCTCAACAAAATATCTCTATACCATGAGGCATAGAGATATTAAATCCGTATCTATGCCTCGGTAGGACTTACAAACTTGCCTACTTTCTATGGCTTATTTATTTTTTAGAATTTTGTTACATTAACTTTTAAACCAGGTCCCATTGTTGTTGTTAATGAGATACTTCTTAAGTATTGTCCTTTAGCTGCTGCTGGTTTAGCTTTAATTATAGCTTCCATTAAAGTTGTTAAGTTTTCTGATAATTTTTCTGCACCAAATGATACTTTACCAATTGGACAGTGAATAATATTAGTTTTATCTAATCTATATTCAATTTTACCAGCTTTAATTTCTTGAACTGCTTTTGCAACATCCATAGTAACTGTTCCTGATTTTGGGTTTGGCATTAATCCTTTAGGTCCTAATAATTTACCTATTCTACCAACTACACCCATCATATCTGGAGTAGCAACTATAACATCATAGTCAAACCAGTTTTCTTTTTCGATTTTTGGTAATAATTCTTCACCACCAACAAAATCTGCACCAGCATTTTTAGCTTCTTCTAATTTATCACCTTTAGCAAATACTAAAACTCTTTGAGTTTTACCAGTTCCATTAGGTAATACAACAACACCTCTAACTTGTTGATCAGCATGTTTTGAATCAACACCTAATTTTACATGTAATTCAACAGATTCATCAAATTTAGCTTTTGGCATTTTTAATAATGCTTCTAATGCTTCTGCTGGATCATATATTTTAGATGTATCAACAACTTTTAAACATTCTTGATATCTTTTTCCTTTCATTTTTACCTCCTTTGGTTCTAACGAGCTATTTACTCTCCCATATTAATTAGTCTTTTACTACAACTCCCATACTTCTGGCAGTTCCTTTAACCATACTCATTGCAGCTTCTAATGATCCTGCATTTAAGTCTGGCATTTTTTGTTCTGCAATTGCTTTTACCATATCTGTTGTAATAGTAGCAACTTTATCTTTATGTGGTTTTCCTGAACCTTTTTCGATTTTTGCTGCTTGTTTTATTAAAACAGCTACTGGTGGAACTTTTGTGATAAAACTAAATGATTTATCTGGATTTACAGTAATTACTACTGGAATTATAGTTCCTGCCATGCTTGCAGTTCTATCATTAAATTGTTTTACAAAATCCATGATATTAATACCACTTGAACCTAATGCTGGTCCTACTGGTGGTGCTGGAGTTGCTTTTCCTCCTGGAATTTGTAATTTAATAATTTTTACACCTTGTTTTTCAGCCATTTGTAACACCTCCTTCTAGGTTATATTTTTTGTATTTGAGAAAAGTCAAGTTCAACATTTGTTTCTCTACCAAACATTGCTACTGTAACTTTTACTTTTCTTTTTTCTTTATTTATGTCATTAACTGTTCCTTCAAAACCTTCGAATGGTCCATTAATAACTTGAACTTTATCATTAACTTCATATTCAACATTTATTGTTAAATCTATTAAGCCCATATTTTTCATTTCTTCATCTGTTAGTGGCACTGGTTTTGTTCCTGAACCAACAAAAGAAGTTACAGCATGTGTATTTCTAACAACATACCATGTTTCATCAGTCATAATCATTTTTATTAAAACATACCCTGGGAAAACTTTTCTTAAAGTAGATTTTGTTTTTCCACCTTTTATTTCAATTTGTTCTTCCATTGGAACAACAATATCAAAAATCATATCTTCTAATCCACGATTTTCTATCATTTTTTCAAGATTTGTTTTAACATTATTTTCATAACCAGAATATGTATGTATTACATACCATCTTGGTTCTAAATTTTGATTATCTTGAGGCATTTTCTTTCCCCCTATACTTTTATTATATTATTGTGCACTAGCACCTGTAGTATCATCAGTAGTTGCTTGTGTATTGCTTCCATTTAAAGCACTTTCAATACTAGCTTTTAATGTTGCTGAATCAATCATTCCATAAGCAGCTTGTATATATAATGAATTAAATGTTGTTTCATCTATTTTACCTTGCTCATGTAATTCAACTAATCTTTCTAATTCTTTAGATAAATTTTTAGTTTCTGAAATTTGTCCACCTGTTACTTTATCAACAACAAAATTATTAGCAGTTATAAATATTTCATCTAATGCAATAACTGTAACTGCTACTAATAATACTATAAATATTACTGCAAATGTATTTTTTATTGTTTGTTTTTTAGTTGGCCATATTACTTTTGCTAATTCTTTTTTCATATCTTTAAAAAAGTGTTTTTTAACTTTTTCTTCTGCCATTATAATTACCTCCTTAAGAGTTTACTTCCTATTTTGTTTCTTTATGAGTAGTATGTTTTTTGCAGAACTTGCAATATTTACTCATTTCGATTCTATCAGGAGTATTCTTTTTATTCTTTTTACTATCATAATTTCTATTTTTACATTCTGTGCATTCTAATGTAATTTTATCTCTCACTTTTGACACCTCCAACTAAACTTTGTTTATATTATATCTATTTTTCTTCAAAAAAAAAATAGACACCGAATATATATGCTATAATAATTTAACATATTTTTTCGTTATTGTCAACCAATTTTAGTATACTTTTTGCTAGTTTTTTCATTTTTATTTATATTTTTCTTTTATTTTTAATTTTTAGATTAAATAATAAAATAAATTATACTATAAAATATATCTATTTCTTCTATTATTTCCATTGATTTTATATCTATTTTTTAGTATTATATATATGTAAATACTACGGAGGTGTACAATGCAAAAAATTTTAGGAAAAATGAGAAAAGCAATTCAAGATTACAATATGATTCAGGAAAATGACAAAATAGCAATTGGTCTTTCTGGTGGAAAAGATAGCATGGCCCTACTTTATTGTTTAGCTAGACTTCAAAAATTTTCAGATATCAAATTTGATATTGTTGCAATTACAATTCATCCAGGAATGACTGAATTTGATACAAGTTATTTAGAAAAAACATGTGAAGAGCTTGGGGTTAAATATGTTATATATAAATCAGATATAAAAGAAATAGTTTTTGATATTAGAAATGAAAAAAATCCATGTTCTTTATGTGCTAATTTGCGTAGAGGTATGCTTACAAGTGTTGCAATTGAAAATGGCTGTAACAAAATTGCTTTAGGCCATCATTATGATGATGTTATTGAAACATTCTTTTTATCATTATTATATGAAGGACATATACATACATTTTCACCAGTAACATATTTAAGTAGAAATAATATATATACAATTCGTCCATTCATATATGTTGAAGAAAAGAATATTATTAAATGGGTAAAAAAAGATAATATACAAATTATGAATAAATGTTGCAAAATAGATGGACATACTAAACGTGAATATATGAAAGACTTAGTAAAAAAATTAGTTTTAGATATTCCACATGTTAGAGCAAACATCTTTGGTGCTATAAAACGCTCTAATATTAGAGGTTGGAATATTGAAGGAGGTACAAATGAAAAAAAAGATTAGTATACTGACAATAATTTTGTGTTTTGCTATACATATATATTGTTTTGCATATTATGAAAAGATAGATAAGCAAACTATAACTAGTGGAGCAATATTAAATAATATAACTAGATTTACTTCAGATGGATGGACATATATTAATATGTTAGAAGTTGATATGACAAATGATAATATTAAATTAGATGTTATTTATTCTGAAAATGGTATTACTAGTTTATCTAATATAAAAAATATGGCTAAATCATCAAATGTGGTTGCAGGTATAAATGCAGATTATTTTGCAAAAAGAACAGATTTAACAAATAGAGGTCAAGCCATCGGCTTTACCGCTTCTGATGGTAAAATATTAACATCAGGTAGTGATGAAAATCATAAGAAAGATGAATTTGCTACATATATTTTAAATAAAGATAATGAAATTATTTATTCATATTTAAAAGACACAATTACTCTACATTCACCTTCAACTAATCAGTCTATATATGTTGCTGATATAAATAAATTCTTACCTTTAGAAGCTCCATGCTGTATCTTTACTCCTGCTATGAAAACATCAATTGGTAATTCAAAAGGAGACCATATGATAGAACTTGTTGTAAAAAATAATAAAGTAGTAGAAATTAGAGAAAATAAAGAAGGAATAGAAATACCTGAAAATGGCTATATTGTTTCTGCATATGGAGATAAATATGGTAAGTTTCTTTTAGATAATTTTAAAGTAGGTTCTAAAATAGAATATACTATAGATATAGATGTTGATATAGATAAAATTAAAACTGCTGTTAGTGGTGGTAGTATTTTAGTTAGTAATGGTGTAGTATCACCAAAGTTATCTCATACTATATATGGAAAGCATGAATTTACTGTGATTGGTTCTTCTAAAGATAGTTCTAAATCATATTTATTAACAATAACTAGAAAAGATGGTTCTAAAACAGACGGAATAACTCAAACTGAGCTAGCTAATATATGTCAAGAATTAGGAATGTATAATGCTTTATGTCTAGATGGTGGTGGTTCTACTACAATGGTAGCTAGAGAGCAAGGCAATCAAAACATTACAAGTATTAATATAAAAGATGGTAATTATTTAAGACCTGTTATTAACGGCATTGGAATATACACAACAGAAGAAGTAGGGAAATTAAACTCAATTTATTTTAAATTAGATAATGAAAATATATTTGTAAATAATTCAACAGGATTTAAAATTATGGGTTATGATGCAAACTTAAACCCAATTGAAATGAATACAGATGATATCAAATTTAGTTTTAGTAATAATAATGTTAAATATTCAAATGGTAAAATTTTAGGATTAAAAGAAGGTAAAACAACTATTACAATTGAATATAAAAAAGTTAAAACAACTCAAGATATAAATATTTTAGGTGATATATATAGATTAGAAATATCTCCTAAAAAAGTAAGTATGGCTGAAAATAAAACTCAATTTTTCACATTAATTGGCTATGATAAAGATGGAAAATTTGCTCCTGTAGATAATAGTTTAGTAAAATGGTCAGTAAATGGAAATGGCTCTATTTCTACTAAAGGTCTTTATTCTGCAAAAGAAAAAGGAATTACATTTGTATGTGCTTCAATTAATAATGTAAAAACATATGCTAAATTAGCTGTTGGTGATGTTACTTCATATTCATATATTCCAGAAGATGTATATAGACAAGATGAATTAAATTATACAAACGAAAATGCTAAATTTAAAATAGGAATAATTGAAGAAATTTATACACCTTCAACATTATTTGATTCAATAAAAAATAATAGAGTAATTACTGAATTAAATAATTCAGATTTAGTTGTATTAAATAAAGGAAGTAATGATAGTAATTTACTTAAACAATTTAGAACTACATATATACAAAATAGCGATTATATAAAGAAAGATATTGAGAATTGCACTATTATTACAATAAATAGTAACACAAGTATTAGAAAAACTAATTTTAATCAATGGGAAAAGCTTTTTAAAGATATAACTAATACTAAACAAAATGTTTTTATTGTTCTTAATTCTAATTTAGATGACTTTACAGATGCAGATGAAAAACAATTATTATTAGATACAATAGCTACTCAAAAAACAAAAACAGGATATAATTATTTTATTATAAATAAAGGGATTACAAATAACTGTATAACATATAATGGAATTAAAATTTTAACAATTGGAAATTCAGTAATTTCTAGAACAGATATAAATGATAATTTAGATAATTATTGCTATATTCAAATATATGTTGATGGAAATGAAGTTTCTTATGAAATAAAAAATATTTTTTAAAATAAATTAGCATCTAAAAAAGTAAAGAGAATTAATATAAACTCTTTACTTTTTTACTTATTATAATATTATTCATTTTTTTAATATCTTGTATTTTACCATTTCCAATAATTTGTACCTTTTTTTCTTTAACCATTTTACCTAATATAGCTTCAACAGTTGTAGGACTTACATCTGGAAGAATTCTACATATTTCACTTTTAGGAATCTGTATCAAACTATTAAAAAATATTCTAATAAATATTGTTAAAATGCAATTTATTATAAAATATAAAAAGAATGTATTAAATCATATAAAATCTATTCATTCTTCTTTTATTTTCTATTTTCTTGTATATTCAATGTAATCAAATTTAATATTTTTTTCTTTTTTCTCATCTAATACTTTAGTTTCCCATTCATTTTCATCTATTTGAGGAAAAAATGCATCTGCATTTATATCTTCTGCTTGTATTTCAGTTATATACATTTTATCAGCATAATCAATAAATAAATTATACATTGATTCACCACCAATAATATATACATCCTTTTTTTCACTTAATTCTCTACATTTTTTTATTAATGTTAATACATTATCTACTGCTAAAATTTCAGTACCTATTGGTTTATTAAACTTTTTAGTTTTAGATAAAACAATATGTTTTCTATTAGGAAGAATATCTGGAAGTGCATTAAATGTATTTCTACCCATTACAACTACATTTCCTTCTGTTTTTTCTTCATATTTTTTATTACTATATTCTAAATTCCAAATTAATTCATTTTCTTTTCCTATTTCATTATGTTTGCCTTTTGACGCTAATAATATTATCATTTCACTTCCACCTCACTATAATATATTAGAATTATATATTATACTTTTTTTAATTTCAATACTTTTTATTCTTTTCCTATAAGTTTAGTAATATCTGTTTCCAAAAGAGAAGCTCTTTTTATAATATTATTTCCAAATTTACTTCTTGTATTATCTAATACTTTATCCATTTTCTTCCTTTTTTCATTTTCTTGCATATTACTAAATAAATTAATTTGTTCATTTTCTTTTTTAGTTAATTTATCTAACCTAACACCAAAACTTCTAAGTTTTTGTCCTTTCCAGATTTCATTAAATAACTCTACTGCTATTATATATATTTCTTTAGTTATATCTGTTGGAATAGATAATTTTCTTTGATGAGAAATCGTTTCAAAATTATTTGTTTTAATACTAACACTTATACATTGAGTATACATACCTTCTTTTCTAAGTCTTCTACAAACATATTCACAAAGAGATAAAATATTTTTATGTGCAATATCTTTATTATCTATATCTGTAACAGTTGTAATTGAATTTCCTATACCTTTATATTCTCTTTCCTCTCCATTTATTTCAGTATCATCTATTCCATTTGCATATTCCCACATTTGAATACCAAATTTTTTGAATGTATTTATTAAAATTTGTTTATCAAAAGTTGCTAACTCCCCTATTTTATATATACCTAAACTATGTAGCTTTCCTACACTATGTCTACCTACCATAAATAATTCATTAACTGGCAAATTCCACATTTTTTCTTTTATTTCATTTGAATATATAGTATTTATTTTATTTGGTTTCTCAAGTTCAGATGCCATTTTTGCAAGTAATCTATTATTTCCTATACCAATATTTACTGTAAAACCTAATTCATTATATATTCTATTTTGAATTAATTTTGCTGTATCTAATGGATTACCATATAATTTTTGCATATATGTATAATCTAAAAAACATTCGTCAATACTATATCTTTCAATTTTATCTGAATATTCAGAAAGTATTTTATACATATTATCTGAATATTTTTTATATACTTTATAATCTGGTTTAAAAAATTGAATATTTTTGCATTTTCTTTTTGCATCACCAATAGTTTCTGCTGTTTTTACACCACACTTTTTAGCAAGTTCTGATTTAGCAAGTATTATTCCACTTCTTTGAGCTTTATCTCCTGCAATAGCACTAGCAATATTTCGTATATCTATATCACAACCATTTTCAAGCATATCACATGCTGTCCAAGATAAAAAAGCATTATTTGCATCAATATGAAATATTATTCTTTCCACAAAACCATCTCCAAACATTTGTTTGTATTATTTTATCATATGATACTTTTAATTGCAATATTTTTTATATTATTTAACTATATATAAAAAGAAATGAATTTTTGTTCATTTCTTTTTACTCTTATAATTTTAATATACAAATAAATTATATTTGCATCTGCTCTATAATATTACCATCTAAATCTTTTAATATTATATTATTATCTTCAATTATTATATATCCTCTTTCAGTATTATTTTTAGGTAAAGATATTGAACCTGGACTACCTATAATTTTATCATTTTGTTTTTCAAGAAAACTTAAGTGAAAATGGCCATATAATAAAATATCTCCACAATTATCTGGCATATTATCTTTATTAAACTTATGTCCATGTGTTAATGTAATTATTTTCCCATTACTTTCGATATTTAATATATCTTTAAATTCCATTTCAGAAATCATTTCATCAACTTGTGCATCACAATTTCCTCTTATTGCTATTATTTTATCTTTCATACTTCTTACCATTTCAGATACCTTCATGGGGTCATATTCTTCTGTTAAAGGATTTCTTGGACCATGATAATAGAAATCTCCTAATATTATTAATTTATCACAATTTTCTTTTTCAAATTGCTCAATAGCTTTTTTAAAATAATATACTGAACCATGTATATCTGATATTACAAAATATTTCATAACATTCACCACCTTTAAAATAATACTATAAATTATAGTTATGTTCAAGTTTTAAAAAAATATTTTATAATAAGAGATTTATCTGTAAATATAAAACACTTGCTATTATTTCTAATAACAAGTGTAAAAAAAGCAGGAATAAGTTTAGTAATTAATACTAACTTAATTTACAGTTATATTCTACAACTAAAACTGTAATTTTGCAATAGCTTTTTATAATTTTTTTAATTTTATTATAAAAATACTTGTTACCTAAGTAACAAGTATTTTGTCTTTTATATATTATAATCTATTTCTTTTATTTTTTAAGAATGGTGGAATATCAACTATGTCTGATTGAGCTTCTGGTTCTTGCGCTGGTTTTTGAGTTAATTTTGATTCACCAAATCTTCCTAATACAGCATTTTGTTTTACACCATTTAATACATCTTTTTCAAAACCTGTTGCAACTATAGTTATTACTATTTCATCACCTAATTTTTCATCTATTACTGCACCAAATATGATATTTGCTTCTGGATCAACACATTTTTGAATTAATTCAGCTGCTACATTAACTTCATATAATCCCATATCTGGTCCACCAGTGATATTTAATAATACTCCTCTTGCTCCTTCAATTGAAGTTTCTAATAATGGACTTTGAATTGCTTGTTTAGCAGCGTCTTCTGCTCTGTTTTCACCACTAGCTCTACCAATACCCATATGAGCCATTCCTGTATCTAACATAACTGTTTTTACGTCAGCAAAGTCTAAGTTTACTAATCCAGGAATTGCTATTAAATCAGATATACCTTGTACACCTTGTTTTAATATGTCATCTGCCATTTTAAATGCATCAACTATTGAAGCTTTTCTATCAACTATATCTAATAATTTGCTATTTGGTATTACAACTAATGTATCAACATTTTGTTTTAATTCAGCTAAACCTCTTTCAGCTGATTGCATTCTTTTATTTCCTTCAAATACAAATGGTTTAGTAACAACACCAACTGTTAAAATTCCCATTTCTTTAGCAATTTGAGCAACAACTGGTGCACCACCTGTACCTGTTCCGCCTCCCATACCAGCAGTAACAAATACCATATCTGCTCCTTTTAACATTTCAGCAATTTCTTCTCTTGATTCTTCAGCTGCTTCTGCACCAATGTCAGGGTTTGCACCTGCACCTAAACCTTTAGTAATTTTTTCTCCAATTTGCATTTTTTTTGTTGCTTTTGAAAGATTTAATGCTTGTCTATCTGTATTTATTGATATAAATTCTACACCTTTTAATCCTTCTTCAACCATTCTGTTAACAGCGTTATTTCCACCGCCACCAACACCTATAACTTTAATATTAGCTATTCCATTTTCATTGAATTCCATTTCACTCATTTTAATTCCTCCTTAAAAAACTATAATATATTTTATAACATATTTTTTACTATGTATATAGAAAATCTTGAATTTTTTCAACAATTTTAGAAATAAATCCACTCTTTTCTTTTTCATCTACCTCTTTAACTGTAGATAACTTATTATTAACTCTACTATCTCCAGATAATACATATTCTTGCATTGCATATGCTGTTGTATTAATTGGTTTTAGTTGATTAGTTTGTTTAAAATTAACTAAACTAACTGGTAGATTAAAAATTTGATTTGCCAAAATATCTATTTTAGATACAGTATTAAATCCAGAACCTATAAGTACTACTTCGCGTACATATTGTTTTGCTTCTATTTCTTCTAATTTGCTATTTATTAATTCTAATATTTGTTCACATCTTGCTTCCATTATTTCTACAACTTCTGAACAATTAACTTTTTTAACTTTATTATCTTTATCTAAAATACTAATAGGATAATCATTTTCAACATATTTACTCATAGCTAATGAGTATTGTCTTTTTACTTTTTCTGCTTCTTCTAAACTAGTTTCTAATACAATAGATAAATCACTTGTTAAAGTTTGCCCACCTAATTCAATATTATCTATATATATTATTCTATCATTTGTATATATAGATATATCTGTCAAATTAGCTCCTACATCTATTAATAAAACTCCTCTTTGTTTTTGTTCTGGAGTTAACACTAGATTAGCATCAGATATACATTGAAGTATTAAGCCATCTAACTTTAATCCTGCATATTGGAATATTGACTGAATTTTTTCAACATATTCTCTTTGTGCTATAACAATTTGAGCCTTTAGAGATAATTTTGACGTTTTAGCATTTTCAAGGTTAGTAATAATATTTTTATTTTCATCATAATATTCTAATGGTACAATATCTATAACCTTTTTATCACTTGCAACTTGTGTATCTTTCATCTTATTTAGCAACTTATCTACATCGTATTGTTGTACAAAACCAAAAGTTTGGTCAACTTCAATACTTTGTATTGTTTCGTCAATATCAATATATCTATTATTGATATTAGCATAACTAGATTTAATTCTTATGCCATATCTTGACTCTATTTGTGTGATACTATTTTTTAATATTTCTG
Source organism: Clostridiales bacterium (assembly GCA_015056545.1). Lineage (GTDB taxonomy): Bacteria > Bacillota > Clostridia > TANB77 > SIG350 > SIG350. Next base: position 80,354 of record SVGE01000005.1, read on the forward strand.
CAATTTTATATGGTTCTTTTATTTCACCTTTTACTACTGCATCACACTTTTTAGTTTCAACATGGACAACCTCTAATTTATTGAATTTGTTTACTTTTGTAACTATTAGAACTACTTTATTAGTTCCAATATCTATTGTAACAATAGTTCCTCCGATTTTATCCATATCTGCCCTCCTATTTTCTGACATAAGAATATATTATATTTCAAAAAAAGTCAATAGAATATTACAGATTTGTTACAAAAATATTACAAAAATATTACGTTCAAAATGAAGAACCCCTAAATATCAATGATATCTAGGGAATTCTATATCCAGGTAACTATTTACTTTGTAACATAATTGTAACCGGACCATCATTTTCGAAATTAATTTTCATATGTGCACCAAATTTTCCAGTTTCAACTTTTATGCCTTCTTTTCTTATTTCATTTATCATCTTTTCATAAATTTCGTTGGCTCTTTCTGGCTTTTCTGCATTAATAAAACTTGGTCTATTTCCTTGAGATGTATCTGCACATAAAGTAAATTGGGAAACTAACATTATTTCACCATTTACTTGTTTAATATTTAAATTCATTTTTTCATTTTCATCTTCAAAAATTCTTAAATTAATTATCTTCTTTTTTATATAGTCAAAATCTTTTTCTGTATCTCCTGCTTCTACGCCCAATAAAACTAAAAAGCCTTTTGATATTTCGGAATATATTTCTTCATCTATTTGCATTTTAGAAAAATTAACTCTTTGAATTAATGCTTTCATTTATATTAACTCCTTTTCTTCGTTCCTTTTACTTGGTTTATTTAATAATACATTTCTAATTATAGAGAAATTCACTAACATTCTTTGTACAAATACAATTATTGCTGCTAAATAAATATCTACACCTAATCTAACACCTAGGGCAACAATTGCAATAGCTATTAATGCATTTCCAAAAAAGCCTGAAATAAATACTTTCATATTAAATTTTCCTTGCAGACTTGATGATAAACCTCCAAAAACAGAATCTAATGCAGCTATAATTGCAACAGCTGTATATTTTGAATATGTATATGGTATTATTGGAGCAATATATCCTAATATTCCTCCTAATACTCCAAATAATATTATTGCTAAATATTTAAAGTTCTTCATTTTATTCACCATCACTTCCTTTTGCATATTTAAGTGTTAATGCTCCTTCATATTTTGGTATTTCTACTTCTTCACTTTGTTTTATATCTACTTGTATATTATATTTTTTCAAAGTATATACTATACCTCCTGTTAAATTCATTCCACTGTACAATGTATCTGAATTTCCAATAGCTTTAATAACAAAAGGAGCACCAATTTTAACATCATTTACTAAAATAGTAGGACCAACACATCTTATTGCTGTTGTATTAATTACTCTTTGTTCATTAATTGAAATAGCTTCTGCACCACTAGCTCTTAATTCATTTACTATTTTTAGTATATCTGTATCATGCACAATTTGATCTTCTGCTAAAAAATTAGGATCTAGTATTTCAGCATCTTTTAAAGTTATTGTTATTCCTTCTCCTTTAATATCTGTTATACCACTAATTGCATTTACTTGTTCTAATTCTTTTTTTAATAATTCAGATGTTTTATCACCTTGTATAGCATTATCTCTATATTCTTGCAAAGTTGCTTCAGTTACATTTAAATTTTCACTAACATTTTCATACATTTGTTTCCATTTTAAAACTTCATCTCTTAATTCATCTTCCCTTTGAAGTTTTAAAACATCTTCACTATTTACTTTTACAGTTTTTATTTGCCAACAAATTAGAAATGTAAGCAAAAATACCATTAATGAAAGTATAAATACTATTCCTCTTTTTGTTCTTCCTTCTTTCATTTTGTTCCTCCTATTCTATTATTTCTGAAAATATTGGTTGTATATCATCCGAGTCTGAATTCATGTTTATTATTCCTTTTTTCCCTTGTTTATCTTCTAATATTTTAGGTAAAAACGGTATTTTAATATTCATATTACTCATATCTCCAAAATTAATCTTTATATCCCCATTATTAATTACAATCGTTACATTCTCTTTATCTGTAACATCTATTTCTAATATTTGCATATCTAATTCATTCTTTTCTATTAGATTTAATAAATTTGATACTCTTTGCACTTTTATATTATCATCTGCATTTAATATTTCTCCAACAGCAAAGCCCTGAGTCGTATCAACTGGATTAATTCCTCTAACTATTGGAATATTATCTTGTTTGTCATCTTTTTTTATTGAATCAACACAATAACCTGTTTCATCAATGCACATATATGCACCTATATAATCTACATAAGCTTTGATTTCTCTTTCTTCTACTTCTATTTTTATAGTTGAAGGTAAAACTCTTTTTACAACTACACTTTTAATATATGGCGCTTTTTCAATATTTTTTTCTATATTACCAATACTCATTTGAAATATATTTGTTCCCATAACTATCTCAGCCATATCTATTATTTCTTGTTTAGAATAATGATTTGTTTTAATATGTACTTCACCATTTTCTATTATATCTTTTGTTATATCTGTATTCTGACCATCTTCATCAATAGATATTTCCGAATTAATTGGATCAATATATTCTGTTCCATTTATACCTTGTATTAATACAGAATTAACATTAAAACTTGGGGTAAACAAACAAAAACAGCATACTGCAATTATTATTAATATGAAAAGAATAAACTTACCACTTATTCTTATTCTTGGTTTGTTTTTTCGTTGTTTCTTATCTTCTTTTATATTATTTTTTGTATATTTTTTTCTCGTTCCTTTATCTTGATTTTTATTGTTATTTTTTTTCTCATCATTTGAAATATTCTTACTTAAGGAATATCCCGAATATGCTGAAAAGTCTATTATTTTTGCTGTTTTCTTTTTACCCATTTTATTCACTCCTTATTATACTTCCTCCAAGAGTTTTTATCTTTTTATCTATATTTTCATATCCTCTCAAAATATGTTTTATTCCAATTACTTTTGTTTTTCCATTAGCAATTAATCCTGCAATTATTAAAGCTGCTCCTCCTCTTAAATCATGTGCTTCGATAATTGTTCCTCTTAACCTCTTTACACCTTTAATAACTGCTGTTCTTCCTTCAATTGTTATTTTCGCTCCCATTCTTGTTAATTCACTTATATATTTAAATCTATTTTCAAATATATTTTCTATCATTATTGATGTCCCTTTTGCAACAGATAACATACTTACAAATTGTGACTGCATATCTGTTGGAAAACCAGGATAAGGCATTGTTTTTATTGTATCAACACTATTTAATCTTTTATCTGATATTAACTCAATAGTATTTTCATTAGTATATATTGTTACCCCTGTTTCTCTTATTTTTGAAATTATACTACTAATATGCTCAACATTTACATTATTTAAAATTATATGTCCTTTAGTTACTGCTCCTGCACACAAGAAAGTTCCGGCCTCTATTCTATCTGGCATTACACTATATGTAGTATCATGTAAGTTTTTTACACCATGAATAGTTATAATATTACTGCCAGCACCATGAACCTTTGCTCCCATTTTATTTAATATATTTTGCAAATCAATTATTTCTGGTTCTCTTGCCGCATTTTTTATTGTTGTTACACCTTCTCCCAATACACTTACTAGCATTATATTTTCTGTTGCACCAACACTAGGAAAATCTAACTCAACTTCTGTATTTTGAAGTTTCCCAGTTTCGCAATATATGTCTCCCGCTTCTTCCCTAATGTTTATACCTAATTTTCTAAATGAATTAAGATGCAAATCAATTGGCCTCGTACCTATTTCACAACCACCTGGTTGTGATTTTTAATTAATACATTATTTAGGTAAAATACTTTTCCGCCTTTCTCATATAGGTTATTATATAACATATTATTTATGTTGTACAAGTCTTTTTCTCCATTTGTTATTTCTTTTGGTTCAAATATTAAAATTTTGTCAAATATTTTTCTATGAATTTATCCTAGTTATAAATTATCTTTTCTTTTCCATAATTTTTTGGACTTTATCAAATAACTCTTTTTCAATTATCTTATCATGATGATTAGGAATTATTATCCATTTATCTTTTTCTTTAATTCTTATTTTTTTAGATTTAAAACTTACTTTTTCTGTATACCCACCTATATATGTTCCAATATATCTTTCATCCTTTAAAATTCTTCTAATATGCTGATAATTCCATTTATCTGTTTTTTTACTATTTAAATAATTTCTTGCTTTTGAAGGAGTCGATATATTATTTTTATTTAAATAATCTACTATTTCTTCAAAACCCCAATTATTAGAAAACTTTTCAAAAATATCTTTTACCACATTTGAAGTACTTTGATTTATAATTAAATTATCCCCTTTTTTCTCATAGCCATAAATAGGCCTGATAATCAAATTACCTTCTTCCATTTTATGTCTTAGATTTCTCCTAATATTTTTACTATCATCTCTTGCTCTTCTTTCATTAAACCATGCATATAATCCAAACATTTCTTCATCATATTGTTCATCTTCAAATATTATCTCAATATTATTTTCTTCTAAATATTCAACAAACGCTAATGCTTCTTTTTGGTTTCTTCCTAGTCTTGCAGAATTTTTAAAAACTATAACATCTATTTCTTTATTTTTTACTTTATTGCGTATATCTTTAAATCTAGAAAAATCTGTCCCTGATTTATCATCATCCATAATAATTTCAACTATATTAGTATAACCATTATTTATACAATATTTAATTAATAAATCTCTTTGTGTTTCTATTCTTTGATAATTCTCTCCATAGTCATCTCTACTTTCTCTACAATATATAACAACTCTTTTTTTATTATTTTCTTTCATAATATATCACCAATATATATTATTTTAAAACAACAAAAAAGAGAACTTAATTTGTTCTCTTTTTATTTATTTATATTAATAATTTTCAGCTTTGATTTCAAAATATGCTTTTGGATGTGTACATACTGGGCAAACTTCTGGAGCTGCTTTACCTATAACGATATGTCCACAATTTCTACATTTCCAAATTTTATCTCCATCTCTGCTAAATACTATTCCATCTTCAATATTAGCTAATAATTTTTTATATCTTTCTTCATGTTCTTTTTCTATTTTAGCTACTTCTTCAAATAAGAAAGCTATATGGTCAAAACCTTCTTCTTTAGCTTCTTTAGCCATTCTATCATACATATCTGTCCATTCATAGTTTTCACCTTCAGCTGCTGCTTTTAAATTATCCATAGTTGTTGGAACTTCTCCACCATGTAATAATTTGAACCATAATTTAGCATGCTCTTTTTCATTATCTGCAGTTTCTTGGAATATCGCTGCTATTTGTTCATATCCTTCTTTTTTAGCTTTGCTTGCAAAATATGTGTATTTATTTCTTGCTTGTGATTCCCCAGCAAATGCCTCCATTAAATTTTTTTCTGTTTTACTTCCTTTTAGTTCCATAAAAAATACCTCCTTGAATTTTTAAAGTTTATTATTTTTACATTCATCACAAATACAATATATACTTATTGTTTGGATTTCTGCATTAATACCTGTTTTTTGAATAATATCATTTTCAATAATATTATTATCTAAAAGACAATCAATGTCAATTATTTTTCCACATTTTATACAAATTACATGATTATGTTCTTTCTTAGGATAATCATATTTATATTGACTATCATTTATTGAAATCTTCCATATAACTTTTTCATCAACAAGTTCTTTTAGATTTCTATAAACTGTACTCTTACTTGCAGTTGAATTATTTTGTATTACTCTTTCATATATTTCTTCTGCTGTAAGATGTGTATTCATTTGCTTTAATACAGATAATATCTCTTCTCTTTGTTTTGAATAATTTCTCATAAACTACCTCTTTTAAAATAGGAATTATTCCTATTTTCTCTTATAATATACTATTTTATTGGTATTTTGTCAAGTAGTTTTTAGAATTTTATAACATATTTTTCAATAAATCTTCATATGTTTTATTAATAAGAAATGATGGTGGAATGTCTAAAACTGTCTTACATCCTGTTTCATTCTTTTCAGCCAGTTTATATATAGCTCTAGCATATGCTAATAATACACTAGCTGTAAATTCTGGATTTGATTCAAGTTTTAGAGAATATTCTATTATTTGATTAGTTTCTTCATCAACACCAGTTTTTCCACTTCTAATAACAAAACCCCCATGTGGCATTTTTGAATGATTTTGTTTTAATTCAGCTTCTGTAATAAAATGCACTATTGTATCATAATCTGCAAAATAGTTAGGCATATTTTTAATTTCATTTTCTATTTTTTTCGCATTAGCATTTTCTTCTAATACAACAAAACATTCTCTTAAATGTTTTTCTTTTATACTTAACTGTGGGTTCTCTCCGCTTCTTACTCTATCTATAGCTTTATCTATTGGTATAGTATATTGAACAGCATTTTTTACACCATCTATTCTTCTTAATGCATCAGAATGTCCTTGACTTACACCTATTCCCCAAAAAGTATATGTATTACCATTAGGAAGAAAACTTTCTGCCATTAATCTATTTAAAGAAAAAGCTCCTGGATCCCATCCACAAGATATTAAAGCAACTTTTCCATTTTCTTTTGCTACTTTATCTACCTTATTATAATGTTCATATATTTTTGCATGTGTATCAAAACTATCTATTACATTAAACATGCTTGCATATTTTGGTGTTTGAATAGGAAGATCTGTTGCAGAACCACCACATAAAATCATTACATCAATTTTATCTTTCCAATCTTGTATTTCATCAATTGAAACAATCTTAGTATTAGTTACTGTTTTTAATTCATTTGGATTTCTTCTTGTAAATATTGCAACTAACTCCATATCTTCATTATATTTAATAGAAGTTTCTACCCCTTTACCTAAATTTCCATAACCTAAAATTCCTATTTTTATACTCATATCAATCACCTCACCTATTTATTTTTATATCATAAATATATTATTTTTTCAATAATTGTATCAATAGAAATTCACAACCTCCTGGATATGAAAAAACAGCTTTTTTACACCTACCAATAATTGCACCAACAAGCATAACAGAAGAACGCATTTGTCTCATTAATATTTCTGGTATATTGTTATTAATAATATCTTTTGAATTTATAACTAACTTATCTTTATTTCTATATATTTTACACCCCAGATGTTCCAATATATTTTCCATTATTTTAACATCATAAATATCTGGAACATTTGTAAGAGTTGTTGTCCCTTCATTTAAAATACATGCTGCCATAATAGGTAAAGTAGCATTTTTTGAACCTGATATATCTATACTTCCTTCTAAACGATTACCTCCTTCAATTATATAACTTTCCATCCAATTATCACCTCCTATAAAATATATTATATCTTATGCCTATTTTTTTAGGTTGTGAGTGGAAATTCAGTATAAAAATAATATAGTATATTTTTATTATACTTAAATATTTCTAGAAAAAATTAACTATACAAATTTTGTACAGCTAATTATATAGTTCTATTATTCTATCAGTTTGGATGATTTTTCGTTTCTCAATTTTTTAGCATTTTTACTAGATATAATCTTTCTACCAGAAGCTTTTTCAATTTGTTCTTTTGCATTTTTTGCTATTGTTCCTCCTTTTATTACTGTATTTTTGGTTTCTTCAAAACCTGTAGGATTTATTCCTTTAAAAATCTCAGTAGAAGAAGTTTCAGCAAGCATATTTAGTACAACTTCCATATTAGTCATATTATCTCTTAAATTTTCTTTTTTTAATCCTTTCAAATTTTTATATTCTTTAATAGAATAACCACTCCAAGTTTGAGTTAAAATATTAGTTAAAATAGCAAAATCTTTTTGTGAATTAATTCCACTTCTTTGTAATTCATCTGTAAACTCTTTTCTTACATCTATTGTTTTAAGTCTTTGGTTTATCCATTCTTCAGAATATCCCTTTCTTCTATATGTTTCTAATGCTCTATTAATTGTAATTTCAGGGTCATATGTTTCATCAATTCTTTCTTTACCAACTTTTGCAAGCCATAATTTAAAGGGTTCAGCTTTTTTAGAAGGAATTGATTGGATTAATCTTAGTATTTGTTGAGTATCCATTACATCAGTCTTATAATATTTCCCATCGGATGCTTTCATTTTCAGTTGGTTACAATTTGTAACCGTCTCATTTCCTTCTTCTATCAATCTCAATTTTAATACCTTCCAGTAGTTCCTTGCTTTTTGATAATCATTATCTGTTAAAATACTAACAATATCTACTACTGAAAAATACCACTTCTCTTGTTCTTCATTCCATATACTTCTCACACTTTTATTTTCAAATATCATTATATTATTTTCATTATTCATAATTTTAACCTCCTTTATATTATTAAAACAATTATATAAAACATTTGTTCTGTTGTCAATATGTCATATTTGATTTGTAAAAAAACACAGTAGTTATAAAAAAACTACTGCAATACTTTTATATATTCTTCTTTTTTCTAGTTATTTCCATAAGATTTAAACTAGTATATCCTTTTATATTAATTTTGCTTCTATCTTTTAAAGCTTCTTGTTTTAAAATTTCTAATAATTCAGCTTTATTTTGTTCATTCTTCATATCAATAAAGTCTACAATTATTATTCCACCAATATTTCTAAGTCTCATTTGTCTAACTACTTCAATTGCCGCTTCTTTGTTTACTTTAAATATTGTTGTTTCAAAATTTTTATTTCCTGTATATTTACCTGAGTTAACATCAATTGCTGTTAATGCTTCTGTTTTATTTATAACTAAATATCCCCCACAATTTAACCAAACTCTTTTTTGTATATCTTTATTTAATTTTTTTCTTAAATAATACTCTTCTAATAAATCATTTGTTTTTATATATTCAACTTTATCTACATATTTTTCATCAAGCACTTGAGCTAGTTGCTTAATATCTTTTTCAATTTTTCTATTATTAACAAAAATTTTATCTAAATCTTTATTCATAATATCTTTTAAAGTTTTGTATAAAATATCTTCTTCCTGATAAACTAATTTTATTTTTCCTTCTTTATTAGTATTATATTCGCTTTCAATTTTTCTCCATCTTAAAACTAATTCATCAATTTCTCTTTTTATTTCATCATCACTAGCTTCTAAAATATTAGTACGAATAATTCCACCATATTCCTTTGGCAAATATTCTTGAACTATTCTTACATATTCTTCTCTAATTTTTCTGTCTTTCATTTTTTTAGTAACAGCTATAAAATGTGAATTTGGAGTTAATACAAAATATCTTCCAGTTAAAGAAATATTTGTAGTAAGTTTAGCGCCTTTATTATCTATAGCATCTTTTTTAACTTGCAATAATACTTTATCTCCAATTCTATATATTTCTTTATTTTTTATATTTTCTATTTGTGGTTTTCCAAATTGTTCATCAAATTTTTCTTCTGCATCTGATAAATTTAGAAAACAATTTTTTTCTTCTCCTATATCTACAAAGAATGATTGCATACCTTGCAGAGAACTTTTTATTTCTCCTATATATATATTTCCTTCAATAGAACTATTTTTCTTATTTTCTAAATTATAATACTCAACTATTTTCTTATCTTCTGTTATCATTAATTCAATACTTTTTCTAGTATTATTAATATATACTTGCCTCATCTTTCTACTTCCCCTATCTTAATTATATTTGTTCATTGCCTTTTGTATATTTCCTTTTACAGTATCTGATAATATTTTTAATACATCGTCACTTAACTTATGTATATTATCTAATTGTTCTTTACTAAAATTACTTAATACATAATCTATTGTATCTATATTTTCATTATCTTTTTTAGTCCCTATTCTTATTCTAGGAAAATTTGTTGTTCCTAAATGCTGAACTATTGACTTCATCCCATTGTGTGAGCCTGCTGTTCCTCTTTCTCTTATACGAATTTTGCACATATCTATATCTAAATCATCATAAATTACTATAACATTTTCCTTAGGTATCTTGAAAAAATTCACTACTTCAATAATACTTTCACCACTTAAATTCATATATGTTTGTGGTTTTAAAAAAATTATCTTTTCACCATTTAATTCACTTTGACACCATAAGCCTTTGAATTTAGATTTATTTATATTAATATTTAATTTTTTTGCAATATCATCTATTATTAAAAAACCTGCATTATGTTTTGTATATTCATATTCTTTTCCCGGATTTCCTAATCCAACTATTAAATACATATATCTTACCTCATTTCCATAACATTATACAATAATTTTTCAGTCATGTAAACATTTCATATACTAATTTTGCACTTTTTCATAAACAAAAGCACCTGTGATAAACACAAGTGCTTTTTGCTTCTTTTAATAATTTAAGACTTTATAATTAGTATTATTCCAATTATAAATTTCAGTAAACTTATTATTCCGAATATCATATACATGCATGCTACTACGCTAATACTTGTAATTACATTAAACCAAGATAACACTACTCCAATTAATGTAATAATGTATGCTATTAGTATAATAATTATCATATATTTTATGATATTCCGATATATCTCTTTTCCAGTATAACTTTGAAGTCCAAATACAATTGATGTAACAAAACCAAAACCATATGAATAGATAGCTACAAATATTTCAAGAAATGCAAGAATATTTACAGTTATTGCTTTTCCTGTTACTAAACTATTTGTTCCTTTAGTAATAAGCAATATATCTGCAACTACAAAAGCAATTAACAGTCCAAGAATAAATATTGTTTTTAAGTTCTCTCTTGTTTTTTTACTAACTTTCATTTTATATTCCTCCACTAAAGCATTTTTTCTACTTTTCTTTTTGAATATGATTTTGTTACAATTAGTAACAATATATTAAACAAAACAATTTCAATTATAAATAGAAAAGTAGATACAATAGGCAAAATAATCTCTGTTGAAACTATATAGTAATATGCAAATATAACTAAAAGTAAAACAGAAAAAACAGCTAATATGCCTAAAAGCTTTTTTCTAGTTTGTTTTCTTTTAGACTTTTCGTTAATTTTACTTAAAATATAATTGTAAATAAAATAACATACTACTGATATTGTTCCTACAGTTCCTGATATTCCAGCTATAATCCATGTTATATCATATCTAGCTTCTAATGTCATTTTAATTGATTCCCAAATTCCTAATATAGGGAAAACAAAAGCTACACATGTCCACCCTAGTATTAAAAAAGAAAGTACAAAAATTATGATTACAGATATAACTTTTTCTAAATTACTTGTTTCAGTCATCGTTTTTCACCTCTGAAGACTTATTTTCCTTAGGAAATATAGTTTGTTTTAAGTAAACTATATTTATAATGTTTAACATAATAAAAACTATTCCAGATATAACAGGCAAAAATTTAATAGTTGCTATTACTATTAAAGTAAGAACAAGATATTTTTTAGCAATTACCCATGATGTTTTGTATGCTTCATCCCATAACTTACGTAAATGTTCTTTGCTGTCATATTGTTCATAAATCACTATTACATTAACTTCTTGTTCTTTCAATGCATGAATTAAAGCTAATGAAATGCCAATAACTCCAAAAACTATAAGCATTTTATTAAAATTATATACTCCTGTTTTTACTATATTTATTCCTTCAAAAATTCCTACTATAGAGCCGATTGCAAACATTAAGAATATTATTCTATATGCTATAAAATCAGTTAACTCATCTATTTTATTGACAACCTTCTTGATCATTTCTTTCATTTTTAATTCCTCCTAAAATATAATATTTTTAGATTTATAATATAAAATTGTTTAAGTATTATATCACGATATTTTCCTTTTTTCTATAGTTTTGGTGTATAAAGTGTAAATACCCTGTATTTCTCCTACGTAATAAGGATACAGACTAAACTGTATCCTCTTGTTTTCATTAATATGTATTTTTATTCTATTTTAATTGCCATGGGTTATCTGCACTACTTCCATCACCTGTTACATTTGCTATTTGCGTACTAGAGCTTAGTGTTACTACAGGACGAATGGCAAAACACTCACCTGTCCCACCTCCACTAGCAAAACCTAAATTAAATGAATTTAAATAGTTATTACCCACATAGTATGTATTAAAATAAGCCTCGCCAGAGTTGAAATATACATCAGCACAAGTAGAAGCCAACCAATATTCCGTATCTCTAAATATTAATTCTTTTTCTATTTCACTTACATTTATACAGTCTGATTTTCCGTAAGAATAAGCTAAATCTAATTTTTCATCATCACTTGTGAAATACCATTCTCTTACATCATAACCTGTTTCTATTATCACATCTCCAAATGTTGTTCCTAACTCTTTATTTACTTTTGTTCCCTCAATATTATAGTAATATGGTACTGGTTTCATTTTTAATACTTCATTTACATCTTCTACTTTTAAGTTCCTTCCCCCGTATACTTTTGCACATATTTCATTTAATATATCTGGTCCATATGTATATCCGTTTGCTTCATAAAAGTTTATCTTCTCTACTGGATTTGTACTCACTAATGTTACTTTCGTTCCATCATTTTTTAATACTCTCCACATTATATCTTGGTATTCTATTATGTCTTCACCTTCATCATATGAATAGTCTTCATCTATATCATTGAATATCCAATATGTTTCTTCTTCTGCTATTTTATATACTTCTCTATCAGCTTCTGGTATATTATAATCTACATAATCTCCTACTTTAAATAATGCTACTGCTGATGTTTTTGCTACTCCTATCCCTAATTCTGTAAGCCATATACTATATGGGTCATCAGTTCTTGTTCCTAATACTATTTCTCCATTACTTATTCCTACTAAATCCTTATATTCTTCTTTAAATTCGGGGATTATTTTTTTGATTTTTTCATATTCTGTTTCATTTATTACCCCACCTTCTCCATTTCCGGTTGCTAATTCTATTTGTTTTTCTGCATTTTTTACTGCTAGTATTTCTTGATATGTTCTTATATCACTTTTAAATACTGCTTCTTTTGCCTTTTCTATTATACCACCTTCCATAAACGTAACTATAACTGCTGCTGTTAATATTATTAGCACAATTATTGTTACTATTAGTGCAACTAGTGATATACCTGATGTTTTACTATTCTTTAAATTTCTCATAATCTTTTCTCCCTTCGTATTTTATTTTTACTTTATACAATTTTATTGTATAACACTTTTAGTTTAAGCTAAGTTGTTTTTTATTGTAGTTTTTTTATTTTTATTACCTCCTTTCTCGGCTCTTTATTATATTATTGCAAAATATATTTTTATATAATTTGGCAAATTAAAAGAACCTAAGACTACATTACTTTTTATCGTAATATATTCTTAAGTTCTTTGCAAAAATTGGCATGTCAATTAAAGATGTTTTTATACTATAAACATCCCCCCCCTAGTATTTAGCACTTTCTGGCAGTTTCGCTTAGGTCTATTTGACATTTTTCTCACCTCTTGTTTGTAATATATCATATGTGGTTTAACTTATCAATAGTTTTAGTATATAAAGTGTAAAAAGCTTGTGCATAAGCACAAGCCTTTTATTTAAAACATATTTACATTAATTTCTTTTTTATCCTTTAGTTTTTTATCTACATAGTTACTAATCATAAATAAGCTTCCAATAGCTATATATATGAATTCAATTAAACATAATGCAATACCTATTACTGCATATAGTAATACTGCCTCATTATAACTTAATACTATGCTTAACAGTATTATCGCTGTTATTAGTACTAAACTTAGAACTCCTAACTTTTTATTTATTGCTTTATTCCGTCCATCTTTTGAAGTTGCTTCTTCATATTGTTTGCTTGCACTGCGATACATATAAAACACAGTTAAAGATATTCCTGCAATAGAACATAATATTCCATAAACCAAGTCAAACATATCGCATTTACCATTTAAAACTAATAACAAGCTTTCTTTTATCCCAATAATAGGAAAAATAAAAAACATTGCTATACCACCAAATACTATTACCAGTAACGAGAAAATTCCTGCAAATAATTCTTTTCTTTCTTGATTAATCATCATATTAAATTCCTCCTAAAATATAATATTTTTGAATAAATTATATATTAAACTGTTTTATTATTATATCACAATTTTATAGTATTTTCTACTGTTTTCTCATTTTTCTAATGGTATCTTTTTCATCTTTACTTACTCTATATGATTCTATTATCTTTTGAAGTGATTTGTTATATGTAAATTTATCTAATTTTGATATATTTAAATACTCCATAGTTTGTTTAGGGAATTTTACATATGTGCAAGATACAAGCCATGCAATTGCCATTTGTATATAATATTTTTCTTGCTTGTTTTTATCTATTATTTTTAAAATATGCTGTAGATAATCTTCATTTATATAATAATTTAACATCATAACATATGAAAACCTAATTAAATATTCTTTTTTTGTATTTAGTTTTTGCATTATATATTCCCACATAGTACTTGTGTTATTTTTTGTTATTTTTAAGTTGCTACACATACTATCACAAATTGCCCAATTATCTATTTTAGTTAAAATTATATCTAAATATTTTTTAATTTCTTCAATATCTGTTTTTACATAACCAATAACTAAAGCTTGTATCATTACTTCTTCATATACTTCATCTTTTGATTTTAATATATACCCTTGCCAATCCTGTTTTGCTAATCTTTTAGCTATATCTCTTAATATTGGTAATCTTACACCTAATATTTCATATTTTGTATTACACAATTTTTTATGAAAATCTCTATATTTTTCATCTGCTAGTTTCTCTAATTCCTTTTTTATTTCTTTGTTCATATTTTTACCTTTCATGTATTTTAAAGGACGATTTAAAATCGCCCTTTGTATTTTTTATTATCTACAATAATTATTTTTTGGATGTTGAACACATGGATAATTACATTGCTTATCTTCTTTTTCGTCTTTATCACATTTCTTATCTTCATATTCTTTGTCATCAAATTTCTTTTCACATTTTTTCTCACAATGTTTATCACATTTATCCATTTTTACACCTTTTAAACATTTTTCTTCTATTTCACATTTTGCACATACTTTAACATGTTTAACTTTATTAACCCATATTTGAACCTCATATTCTTTATTTCCACATAGTGGTCCAAATACAAATTGTCCATATTCATCTGTGAAAGTATGAGAAACTGGTTTTCTTTCATCTGAGTGGCAATCAACTTCGATTAATTTAACAACTGCATCTTTTACTGGGTCTCTATGACAATCTTTTACAACTCCATATATTACGTCTCTACCATCTTCAGGAACAATTATTTCTAAATCAAATTGTTTACCTCCTGCAACTTGACCTTGAATATCTACAACAGGACAAACATTTTTATCAAATTCCATAATCTTTATCTCCTTTATATATATTCGGCTTGTCGCCTAATATAT
This sequence comes from Clostridiales bacterium, assembly GCA_015056545.1. Taxonomy (GTDB): domain Bacteria; phylum Bacillota; class Clostridia; order TANB77; family SIG350; genus SIG350. Next base: position 95,861 of record SVGE01000005.1, read on the forward strand.
ATTATGAAATCTGAATAAATTTGTTACAATTATTTCTTTTCACTTAAAATTTGTTTATATACATTAAAATTATCTGAAACCATTCTTTCTAATGAATAATATTTCATTACAACTTCTCTATTATATATACCCATTTTTTCTGATGTTTCTTTATCTTGTGATAATAGTTCTTTAATATCTCTTTCTAATATTTCTTCTGTTGAATCAATAGTATCTCTACAACAAAAATTAGTATTTATACCTACATCTAATTTACTTTCATCAAATATTCCTATATATCCTTCATTACCAGCAATTATTATTGGTTTTTCACAAGCCATAGCCTCTAATGCGGAACGGCTAACACCTATAAACATATCCCCTAAATTTGCGAATTTATATATATCTGATCTAGGTCCTACCATAGTTATTAATTTTTTACCTACTTTAGCATTAACTTCATTTGCTTTTTGATTTAGTTCATCAAAAACATCTCCACCACCAACAATAACAATTTCTAAATTATTATCAAATTCATTTAATTTTTCTGAAATATTTATTAATTGTCTAGCAACTAGTGCTCTTGATTCATCTAATCTACTAATATATACTATTTTCTTTTTATTATTATCAATATTAAATTCATTCAATATATCTTCATATTTTGCATTAGTAGAAAACTTATCTGTATCAATACCATTAACTGTTACAGTAATGTTTTCTGCTTTAACTTTTTTATAGTTATCTAAAAGATATGTTTTTATATCATCTGAAACTGCAATTGTTTTTTCTCCCCAATTTGTTAAATATTTTAATCCATTTTTAGTATTAAATGTCCAATGTGCTGTTGTTACAAATGGAAACTTCATTTTCTTATGCAATGCACCACAAATAAATGATGGTATTCTTGCATGTCCATGTACAACATCAATTTTCTCATTTTCAATTATTTGTTTTAATATTTTATATGATTTTCTCATATTATTTAATTTCTTATTATTTAATGGAGCATTGTAATGTTTAATATTCGCTTCTTCTAATTCTTTTACATAATCTCCACCATTTGATACAACTATCACATTTACTTGTTTTTTCTTTAAACCTTTTGCAAGTTCAACAATATGTGTTTCAGCTCCACCTATTCCTAATCCCATTGTTACTAGTAATACATTCATATTATTCCTCCATTATATATACATCTAAAACTTTTGAAGAAACAGAAACATATTTTGTTTCAAATTGTCTTGTTTCTCCTGCCAAAATATCTATTGTATAATTTGCTAAATATTTACCATCTTTAATATTTCCTAAACTTTTAACTCTTACAATTATATCTATTTTTTCTTTAATCTCTGTTTCAATTATTTTGCCTTCATTTGTTGAAAACTCTACTTTTGCTGAATTTGTTTTTACATCAACTACTTCACCAATTTCCGTTCCTGATGTTTTATCATAAACTTTATCACCTTGTTTAATCATTGAACCAGTTTCTGGTATTACATTTTTTATTTCAATATCATAGTAAAATTCTTGTACATTACTATTAGTCGTATTATTATTTTGTGGCATTATATCATTTGCAAATCTACTATATACTCCATATATCAATACTATTACAATAATTACAACTAATATATCTACCATGCTTATTTTCCCAAACAACTTTCCATTTTCATGAAGTATTTTCATTTTCATCCTACCTTTCTATTAATATTATATATCCTTTTCCTGCATAATTATTTCCTCGAATAGCAACCTGTTTTCCAACTTTAACTTTATATTCTTCATTTGTTACTAAGTTATTTCCTTTATCTTGAAGATTGTTTTTAACAGTTATATTAATATTAATATACTTGTCATTTGTAGCATATACTTTTTTATTATTTTTATAATCATCTACTAATTCTCTATATTCATTTTTCTCTTTTGAAACAACTTCTCCTAAATATGAATTGTTTTCATTATCATAAATTTTGTCCCCAATATTTATTTTATCAAAAATATTTTTTTCAGATTTTTGTATTTGAATCGTAAAATTATATTCATTTTGAGTTGAAGTAGTTAAACTTGGTGTATCTCCTTTTAAGAAAGCATAAGCTATTATTGCAACTACAATTACTAATATAATAATTAATAAATCAATAATATTTAGCTTTCCAAATAATTTTTTGTCTTTAAATATTTTACTCAATTTAATTCACCATACTTTCATAAACTTTTTCTATATTTTCAGCATAAATTTTTGAAGTAAATTTCTCATTAAAAATCTTTATGCTAGTTTTTTTCATGTACTCATATTTCTCTTTATCTGATAATACATTTTTTATTCCATCTGCAATAGCTTTTCCACTTTCAGTTTCAACAAGCATTCCATTTTCATTTGATATAATTACAAATGGGGTTCCTCCACAATTTGTTGCTACTGCTGGAAGACCTATACTCATTCCTTCTAATAAAGATAAACAAGTAGTTTCAGATACATATGACGCATTTACTTGAACATCTAATATATTTAGCATTTCTTCCACATTAGATATAAAGCCTGTAAATATTACATTATCTTCTATTCCTAATTCTTTTACTTGTTTTTTAGCTTGCTGTTCATAATTACCTGTTCCCATAATTAGGAATTTATAATTACTTCCCCATTCATCAATTATTATTTTAGCTGCGTCAATAAAATATTTATGTCCTTTATATTCTTCTACTCTTGCAAGTAATCCTATTACTTTATCTTCTTCAGTTAAATTGTATCTTTTTCTTATTTCTTTTTTCTTATTTTCATCTAATATATTAAGTGATGTAGTTCCATTTAATATAACTTCTATTTTATTTTCTGATACTCCTTGATATATTAAATCTTCTTTAGCTTTTTGTGCTGTTGCAATTATTTTATGTGATAAACTTTCTGTTACAAACTTATATGCAAGTTTAAATATTTTGTATTTGTATTTTGAACTAGGTGGAAAAACACAATGCTTTGTATATACTATTTTAATATTTTTAAAGCTTTTTGCTGCTATTTTAGCAGACAAACTTGAATGTGTATGCACTATATCTGGTTTTTCTTCTTTAATAATTTTCTTTAATATTTTTATAGCTTTTATATCAAAAGATTTATCTTTTAAGCCATCTATTTCTATTATTTTTACACCTGTTTTTTCTATTTCAGGTTTAAGTAAACTATCTTTTGGCATAACTACAACTATTTCATATTTTTCTTTGTTATAATTACTGCAATAAGTTATAACACATTTTCCTGCTCCACCTATATTGGTATCACTTATAACATTTAAAACTTTAATCATTAGATGTATCCACCTCATTTACCATATATTTTCTATAACTTACTGCTAACCCTATAAATGCCCAGAATATTAATACAACTCTATAATTATACCAACTATTATCAAAAATACTTTGAATTAAAAAGCCTGACATTGCTGATACAAAACCTATTAAATACACTTTATTACTAAAATTCATTGTATTTTTTATACCATTAAATATATATTGATAAAATCTATATATCATAAACACAAATGTTAAAATTCCACAAATTCCTGTTTCAATTATTATTTGCAGATATAAATTATGCGAATGTTCTGCCATTGATTCATTATATGCAAACATTGGATATATTCTATTAAATACATCTTTTCCTTGTCCTAATGAAGCTAATTTGCATCCTTCAATCATATCTATACATGCTTTCCAAATATTTACTCTATATGATGTTGATGAGTCTTTCATATCCCCTATACTTGTAAATCTATCTAATATTGCTTTTGGAAGTACAAAAGGAAGTGCTAATATCCCTGCAAAAAATAATATTATAAATTTAAAATTAAGTAATATTACAAACACACTAGCTGCAAATAATATTCCTAAATAACACCCTCTTGAAAACGTTAATGCTAAACATAACATCATAATGCTAACAAATATAAAAGCTATTGCCTTTTTAAAAATTCCTTTTTCTGCAAAAAACATACTAACTGCTACTGGTATAACTAGCAATAAATATTCACCTAATACATTTGGATTTTCAAATGTAGAATATACCCTTGTATTTAAATCTTCAAACATTTCACTATCTACCCATGAAGATGTTGAATTGGCTATAAATATATATTGATATATTCCATATATTGAAACAAGTACACCTGCAATTATAAATATTGTAACAACTGTTTTTACTTGTTTTTCATTTTCAAAGCTATTCACTATAACAAAATAAAATAATATAAAACTTCCAACTAATAATGCAATTTTTATACTACTCATAACATTTATTGAAGTAATAGCTGAAAACATATATACTATAAAAAATAACATTACACTAAAATTAACTGGTGTATATTTAAGTTTAAAATTTTCAGTTATACCAATTTTTAAAGCAAATGATAATATACAAGCAAGCACCATAGCAAGCATAATCATAGTTGGTAGAAATGGTGCTAATGCTATTGTAAAGCCTACCCATATATATGTTTTAGCAAATATACTATCTTTAAAAAGTTTATCTATCTTTAAAAAACTAAATATTTTTTTATATATACTTACTAGTTTATATATTAATTTAACAAATATACTTTCATCCATTTGTTTCTCTTTATCTATCTCTTTTGTAAATTTATTAAATACAAAACTTTTCTTTATACTATTTTCAATAATATTTACAAAACCAATAATCAATTTATATATATAACTGTTTTTTATCCATACATTTAGTATAGTATAAATTTTCATTACTCCTTTATATAAAAAACTTTGTTTTACTAGTTCCATATTTCCTCCTTAAGCTTGAGTATATTCTATCAAAAGTATACGGATTTAACAAGTGTATATATAAAATTAATAAAAAAAATTAATTAAAGTTAGATTTATTAATTGACATTTCCAAAATATAGTAATATAATATATTTAGATAAATAATAAAAATGCGCAAATAATTATATAAAAAAGAGTGGCTGCAACCACTCTTTTTTATGTATCTTACAATTTTACTGCTAATATTATTAAGCAAAGTAAGAACATAACATATATAACAAAAATGCGCATATCATCACCTCCTTTCACGAGGTTTATTATCGCTATATTAGTTTAAAATTTTTGCTCATTACATATTGATAAATACATTGTATAAAAAATATATATAATAAAGCATAAAAGCACTATACAAAACTAAAGACAAAGGATAAAAAACATCTCATATAATGCTCCTCATTTTTCTCTCATCATATTTAATTGTATCTCTTTGAAATATTGGAATGAATTTATTCCATAGAATTTTTTGATATATTATATATAACATTATTTCCATTTTTTGTCAATGTTTTTATTTTATTTTTTTATTTTTTATTTTTTTGTTTTATAGATTGACATTTCCAAAATATAGTAATATAATATAATTAGAATAAAAGATTTCAAGAAAGAAAAATTTTTATATAAAAAAGAGTGGCTGCTACCACTCTTTTTTAATAGCTTTATGTATTAGAATTTTGAAACTATAAGTATCAATAATAATAACAACATAAAGTCTATAATAAAAGATTTCATATCATCACCTCCTTTCATGAGGTTTAATATGTTATCTTTTTGCATAATATATGAGGGTATAAAAGCCCTCATATATTATTTTGGAATTTTCATTCCTTGCATATTGACAAATGCATTGTGTAAAATAAAAGAAAGGGGCGAAGCAGTATACAAAACCAAAGACAAAGGATAAAAAAACATCTCATATAATGCTTCTCATTTTTCTCTCATCATATTTAATTGTATTTCTTGAAATATTGGAATGATTTTATTCCATAGAATTTTTTGATATATTATTTATAGCATTATTTCCATATTTTGTCAATGTTTTTTTGAAAAATAAAGCAAATAGAATATTAATTTCTACTTGCTTTTATGCTATATTATCATTAATTTTACTCCCATTAACATTGTCATATATATAGTTGCAGTAATAAATGGGTATCCTACATCACGTTTGGCTGTAAGTTCATTTAATCTATTAAATATGTATCTAATAACTTCTGCTGTTGCACAAGTTTTATCCATTAAACTAACTATCATACTTTCTAAAAACATAGGTGGTTTTATTGTTAGTGGAAACATATGCTTTAATATAATATCTTTTTCTATTTTATTAAGTTCAAATTTTTCACTAGCATTTCTATATGCAATCATTGGATGAACAAATCCATGAAGTCCTTCTTCTGGTACAACTTTTCTCCAATTATATAAAAAGAAATCATGTAACATACCACCTCTCGCTGCTGATTTATAATCTAATCCTAATTTTCTAGTAATTTTATATGAAGCATATGCAACATCAACAGAATGATCAAATATTGTTGATTCAAAATGATGATTTATCTCTTTTATTTTTAAAAATTTTTCATAATCCATTATATCTTCAATATATGGCATTATCTCTTGTAATTTTTCTTCTCTTGTTTTCAAGTTTTCTCCTCCAAATCTTTTACATTCTCATTATAGCAGACTTAATATATTTAAACAATATAAATAATATAATTTATATTATTTTCTATATTTTCGTTATTCTACCAGTCTTGACATAGGAAAAACTTTTTTCAAATATTCATCTGTATATTTATTATCTAAATATATTTCAAAACTATTACTTGGTCCAATACCTTGTCTTCTTTCATACTGCCTTCTTGATGCTGCAATTGAAATAAAACAATTATATGACATGAATATGAATAACATAACTGTTAATATTACACCAATTTTTTTAGGTAAATTCATTATATTTTCAATAAATTTATCTAAGATTGGATATGCAGTTTTTATCCAAAAAACACCTAATGTGCCCCAAAAAACTGAATATGCAAAATTAGTTCTACCTTGCAAGTTTAAAAATGTATTACTATATTCCCATGTAATTGTACCAAAAGCTAATTCTTGGAATAAACTACAAATATATTCAAATCCTGCACCAACAACCATTGTTATAAGGAATATATATAATTTCTTTTTATCTCTAAAATTATGCAAAAGAATAGTAATAAGTAATGCACCAAACCCATATACTGGATTAAAAGGACCATATATTACTCCTGCTCTTGTCATAATCCTATTTTCAATAATAAAACAAAATATCATTTCTATAACTGTTCCTAAAAAACAAGCTATAAAAAATATCCAAAACATTTTTACTACAGTTATTTTTTTATCAATTGCTTCTACATTATTTACTTCATCTATTTTTACATTTGATTTCATATTTATCACTCCAATTAATTACCCTTTACATTTTCTCATTTGCATTTTATATGATATATTACTTAATATTTTGCTTGGTATAATTTTACTAAAAAACCTAATACATTTAATACTAAAACCTGGTACTATTTCTAATTTATTTTTAAACATTTTCTTAACTGTATATTTCGCAACATAACTGCTACTAAGTGGTTTTATTTGAAACTTCACATTGGCTACATCATTAAAATCTGTATCTACTGGACCCGGACATAAAACACTTATTTTTACATTAGACCTCATTTTTTTTAGTTCTATATCTATTCCTCTTGTTAAACTTAATACATATGCTTTTGATGCATAATATGTTGACATCATTGGCCCTGATGGCATCATTCCTGCAATTGATGAAACATTTAATATTCTTCCACTATCCCTTTTAACCATATCTTTTAAAAATAGTTTTGTAAGAATATGTAATGCTTTAATATTTACTTCTATTAAATTTAATTCTCTATGAAGCTCTGTATCAGTAAATTTCCCGAATACACCAAATCCAGCATCATTAACTAAAATATCTATATTTTCATTTTTTACTTGTTCATATAACTTAAAAACATTTTCTTCTTCACTTAAATCCATAGGTATAATTATTACATTTGTTTTGCATTTATTTCTTAAGTTTTCTAATTTCTCTTTATTTCGTGCTACTGCGATTATATCATAACCTCTATTACTTAACTCAATTGCTATATCATAACCTATACCAGACGATGCACCTGTTACTAATGCTTTCATATTCTCCTCCTATTTCATATATTTTAGATAATAATGTAATAATGCAATATTTGCACTTGCTGTTTTAAACTCATTATTTTTTACCATTTCAATACATTTTTCTGCCGGTATTTTTATTACTTCTGTAATAGTTTCATCTTCATCTAATTGTTGTTTATCTAATACTAAATCTTTAGCCACATAATAATATAATTTTTCATTAGTAAAACCACATGAAGCGTATGCCTCTGTTAAAAATTCAATACTATTAGCAATATATCCTGTTTCTTCTTTTAGTTCTCTTAGCCCTGCTACTTTATTATCTTCTCCTTCTTCAATTATCCCAGCTGGAAGTTCTAATGTTTCCTCACCCACTACTTCACGTGTTTGCTTTACAAAAATTATTTCATTATTTTCTGTAATTGGAATCACAACAACTGCATCTTTTGTTTGTGCTATATCTCTAATATATTCAATTTTTTCATTTTTAAATATTTTTCTAACAACATCAAATCTTGGTCCTTGATATTTTATTTCTTCTCCTATTAATTCGCTCATACTTTTATTCTCCTTTAATAATATTATTATCTTTAATATATTCAGCTATTTGCTTAAATTCTTCTTTTATATATATTGGCATATCAAATCCAACAAATAAATCAGAAAGCTTATTTGCACCATTATTCATTAATTTAATAATTCTTTCATCTTGTAATAAATTTTCACATTCAATTTTATGTATATCTGCTTCTCCTCTTTCTGTATATATCTTGCATTGAAGGTCTGCCTCTAATTTATCACACATCCTTGCAAATATAGCTTCATTTGTATTGCAATCATCAAATTCTTGAATAAGATTATAGTATTCTTCTTCTTTTACTAAACCATTTAAAATTTCTTTAACAGCTTTTTTACCCATTTCTCTTTTTTGCTCTGGTGTTACTCTATCAAATGGTGTTAAATCACCAATTTTAATTTCTTCTATTTCATGCATTGTAAGCATTAAAACCACTTTTCGTATATCTATATCCAAATCATATTCAGAATCAATTGCAATAGCAAGCATACATGTTCCATAAATATGTTCAGCAACGCTTTCTAGTCTTTCCGCACTAATATTCCAACTTTTCCACCCACTACGTATTTTTTCTTTTAAACTATTTGTTAATACATAAAAAGATATTATTTTTTTAATTTTATTCATTTTCCTTCTCCATTTCTTTGAAAAATCTATATATTTCTCCCCAATTGGTAACTTGTTTTAAATATTCATTTTTTTCTAAATCTCTTGTTGCAACAGATTTAAAATATATTGTTTTTATTTTATTATTAGATAATCTTTCACATGTAGTAGAATTATCATCTATCATATAATCTACTTTTTCTTCAACACAAGCCTTAAGTTTATCTTTTTGTTTCCATATATATTTATCAAAAACAAATTCATTTTTATCTAATATATTTTTTGCTAAATTAATCATATTAGGCAGACTTGTTCCTCTCGCAGATATTATAACTAGTTCATGACCACATTTTTTTAAATAATATATAACTTCTTTTGCACCAGGCAAAACTGGTATATCTTGAGATAATTTTTCAAAATAATTATCCATAAAATACTTGTTTTGTTCATCACTCCAACCATATGCTTCTTGAAATAAATCTGAATTTTTATTTATTATTCCTTTTCCTTTTAATTCTAACACATCATACATTTCAGCATATACTCTAAGTTTAGCCTCATAATCTAATATTACACCATCTATATCTATCCCTATTTTCATATATTCACATCCTTCTTAGGCAAAGTATATCATATTTATTAATTTATTGAAATATATTTTATTTAAAATCAAAAAGATTACAAAAAGTCCTTTGAGTTTCTGTAATCTTTTACATTTTTTCAAAGGACTTTTTGTAGTAACTATACACTTTTCTGAACGACTTTTTCTATTCAAATTCAATTTTATCTAAATCTTCAACTGTTGGAGAATAAATTACATGTCCTAAATAATCATACTTAGAACCATGACAAGGGCAATCCCATGTTTTATCTAAATTATTCCATGTAAGTAGACATCCTAAATGTTTACATTGTGGTTTAACTGCATATATCTTACCTTCTTTATCTTTATATATACCAACTTTGTCTCCATTATGTTCAATTACTCCACCTTGCTCTTTTCCTATATCTTCAATAGTATAATTACTCCCTTTAATATTATTAGCAATTAATGAATTATATGTTTCTTTTAATATATTTCCCATTTCCCCACTATTTTTAATTGGTGAAAATCTAGTTGCTGAATATACTTCCTCATATTTGTTTTCTTTTCCTAATATTTTGTCTGCTAGTATATTTGCTGCAACATGCGAGCTAGTCATCCCCCATTTGTTATATCCTGTCGCAACATATATTTTTGGCATTAATTTTGAAAATTCTCCGTATATATGGAACTTTATCTAATGTTATACAATCCTGGTTTTCCCAATAAAATTTAAGATTGCAACCAGGAAATATTTCATCTGCAAAATTAGTAAGATTTGTGTAAACAGCTTCTACATTAAAAGAATTATCTCCTGTTTTGTGTCCTTCTCCACCAATAAAAATTGTATTCTTATCTATTGGTCTAAATGATGTTTCATTTTCTGCACATAAATACATTCCATTAATATTATGCTTTTTAGCTTCAACACAAACAACATGACTAGCATCTTGATACATTTTCAAAAAATACATTCCTGGAAAATTTTTTATTGGATAATGAGTAGCTAACACTACATGTTCAGCACTTATTACATTACTTTCACTTTTAACTTCATATTTTCCATCTTTAACAATATCTATAATTCGTGTATTTTCAAAAATTAATACACCATTTTTCTCTAAAACTTTTACAATACCTTCCAAATACTTTACAGGATTAAAACTAGCTTGATTAGTCGTTTTTATACCTGCTAAAATATCAAAAGGAAGTTCACTTTTAGTGACAAACTCTGCTTTTTTACCTAAATTATCTAATGCTAAAACTTCATCACGTATTTTTTGAACGTATTCCTCTTTGCATGTATATATATAGTTATCTCTAAATGTAAAATCACAATCAATTTTTTCTTTCTCAGATATTTCTTTAACCTCTAGTATTGCTTTTTCATTAGACTCTAAATACTTCATTGCAAATTCTTCATCATAACTATCTATAAGGTATTTGTATATAAGTCCATGCATACTTGTAAGTTTTGCAGTTGTATTTACTGTTACACCATCACATATTTTTCCACTATCTACTAAACTAACTTTTAATCCACTTCCAATTAATTTATATGCAGTCATAATTCCTGTAATACCTGCACCAATAATACATACATCTACATCAATATCTTTATCTAAAGATATATACTCTTTAAAATTATATTCATTTTTCCAATAAGATAACATTTCTCTTTCCTCCTAAAAATATTATTAACAAAACAAGAAAATTAATACATAAAATATATTTTAAGGAAGATACTAAAAAAGAGGTGAAACAATGGAAGTATTTGAGGTAATAATTGTAGCTGCAATATCTTTTGTAGTACTTTTTATATTAACTAAAATATCTGGAACAAAAGAATTATCTGAAGCAACTATGTTTGACTATATTATGGGAATAACAATAGGGTCAATAGCCGCTGAAATGACTATGAACCCTGAAAAAGCAATAGGTGGAATTGCTGGAATGATTGTATATACACTTATAAGCTTAATCCTTGCTATTGGAACAAATAAATCTCAAAAATTTAGAAGACTTATTTATGGTAATTCATATATTCTTTTAGAAAACGGAAAATTATATAGAGAAAATTTTAAGAAATGTAGAATGGATTTAAACGAATTTTTAATGAAATGTAGAATTAAAGGATATTATAATATTGCAGATATACAAACAGTTATACTAGAAACAAATGGTAATATTAGTATTATACCAAAAGAAATAAAAAGACCTGCTACGCCTGAAGATTTAAACCTAACTCCAACTCAAGAAACACTTATTTATTCAGTAATATTAGATGGTAAAATATTACCTGAAAATTTAAAATACTCAGGCAAAGATATAAATTGGCTTAATAAAGAAATGAAAAAACAAGGTTATACAAAAATAAAAGATATTTTTTTAGCAACCTGTGATAAAAATAATAACTTAACAATTTATCCTAAGAACTCTAAAAAAATATCTCATGATGTTTTTAAATAATACCTAAATGTTCTAATAATATCTTTAAACCAATAAATATTAAAACTATCCCTCCAAATATTTCAGCTTTAGCTTTATATTTACATCCAAATATATTTCCTATTTTTACACCAATAACAGATAATATATATGTTATTCCTGCTATTAAACTTACTGCAAATAATATATTAACATTTAGAAATGCAAATGTTATACCAATAGCTAAGGCATCTATACTTGTAGCTATTGCAAGAATAATCATTTCTTTAAAAGACGTATCACAAGAAATATCATCATCTTCTCCTTTAATAGCTTCATATATCATTTTACCACCAATAATAGTAAGTAAACCAAACGCTATAAAGTGGTCTATACTTTCTATACTCTGTTGAAATTTATATCCAAGCAAATATCCCAAAAGGGGCATACCACCTTGAAATAATCCAAAATATATTCCACATATATTTGCTTTTTTAAAACTCATCTTACACATTGCTAGTCCTTTACATATAGATACTGCAAATGCATCCATTGCTAACCCAATTGCTATTAGTATTAATTCAAATATTCCCATAATTCCTCCAATATAATATATATTCAAACATGTATATTATATAACAAATTATATAAAAGAAAAAGGCCTAGATTAAATCTAGACCTTTTGTTAGTAGTTTGTTTAGAAACTATTATTCAAAATCATAACCTTTTATGATAACAATAATTTCTTGGTCAGCTCTTATAGCTATACCATCTTTATCAGTAACTTTAACTGCATTTAATTCAACTTCTTCGAATGAAGTGAAGTATGGAGCATCATCTTTATCTAATGCAACTTCTAATTCAAATACTTTGAAGTCTTCGAATACTAAATCACTAATAGCTACATCAGAACCGTTAACATCTTTAACTGTTGCACTTGCTGCAGTACCACCGATTACAGCTTTATTATCTGTTGGTAATAAATCTAAATCGATTATTATATCATCAGTTCCAGTTGCTGTTCCGTTAGCATCAAGTTTAACTATTGAACCAGTTACATCAATAACTGTAGAAGCTTTATAAGTTGTTCCGTTTACTTGATCTCCAGAGTAAACAAATTGAACTGTTATTTTTTCTTCATCAACTGTATAGATGATAGCATCACCAGCTTCAGCAGTTGTTAAAGAAGCTGTACTTCTTTCATATTTAGTACCATTTACAGTGATATAGTTTTTATCAGCTGTTGTATCAATAGCTTCAACTATACCATATACTTTATCTGTTGAAGATGGTTTACCTTCTACAAATACATATTTAGCTAAAATTGTATTATCTTCATCATAAGCAACTGTTATTTTATTTGCAGCAGCACCTTTTAATGCTTCTCCACCAGTTGTTACAACTAATTCGTATTCAGCTGGGTTAGTTAATTCACCTTCTTTATCTTTTAATTGTTTTGAAGTAAATACAACTGTAGAATCTGTAACTTTATATTCAGCATTAATGTATGCTGTATCTTTGTTATATCCTTCTGCTACAGTATCTAATTTGTAGTCAGCATCAGTTGTAATAGTTCCTGTTTGACCAGTAACTGTTACAGCTTTTTCAATTTCATTATCATCATTGAATTCAACATATACAACTTTACCTGCTACTAAAACATTTTCTAAAGCTGTTCTTTCACCAGCTGGTAAGTTAGCTATAACATATGATTTTTCACCTTCTGCATTAGCTAATTTGATATAATCAACTGAACCATTAGCATCAGCAACATCCCAGATTTTACCTGTAGTTACTAAATAGAAGCTTCCTGATTTAGCTATATCTTCTACTTCACCAAATACTACTCTTAATAAATCTCCAACAGCGTTGAAGTAATAAGTAGCTGTTTCACCTAAGAATTTGTTATCTTTTTCTTTTTCTTTAGCAAATTCAGCTTCTTTATCTACTACTTCTACAAGATCACCATCTTCATCAGTTTCATATACTTTAAATCCAGCATTTGTTGAAACATCATAATCTTCTCCAGCTATAGTAATTACAGTAGTATCTTTTTCTACAGTACTATTAACATATAAACCATCATAGCTTCCAGTAATAGTGTTTTCAACTACTAGATATATATCACCAATTTTTGTTATTATATCTCCTTCTTCTAAAGATAATGCTGTAACTCTTTCGTCACCTTTTATGAACATTCCTTTTTCTGGAGCTTCATCTGCATTATTAATAGTTATAGGAGTACTTCCATTATTTGTGTATATTTTTGTAACTTTATTTACTACTTTTACTTCTGTTACAACAGCACTTTCAGAAGCTTTTACTGATACTCTGTTTTCTACATTTGTAGAATTAGCTTCTTTTTTAGCTGATTTTAATAATAAGTATTCGTATGTAACACCTGTATCATATGAATAATCTCTATATTCATCATCTAATTCTACTATTGAACCACTTGCTAAGTAGTTATCATCTGTAGCAAATATAGTAACTATTTCGTCACCATCTTTTGCATCATAAACAACTGCTTCGAATTCAGTTCCTTTTACAAATGTATAGAAATCATTTTCATTGTAAATATAGCTAACATCACCATCAAAAGTTAATGTTACTACATATTCACCATCTTTAAAAGAAGCTTCTGCTTTATCAAATACTAATGAAGATTTGAAAGCATAATCAGCAAATTTAACTTCCATCATAGTTCTGTTAGCAGTTGAAGTTAAACCATTGTTTTCGTTTTCTTGAACTACTTCCCACATTTTAGTGTTTAACATATTCCATAAGATTTGAGCTACTTCTCCTCTTTTTGCTCCTTCAGAAGCTTTGAATTCAGCTACATCTTTGAATAATCTTAATTCATTAGCTTTGTTTAAGTAGTTAGTTGGCCATACACCAGCTTTTTCAACTACTGAAGTGTAGTTTAAAGCTCTTAAAGCCATAGTTGCAGCTTCTGCATAATTTACAGTATCATCTGGTCTGAAGTTTCCATCTCCATCACCTTTGATTAAACCATAAGAAGTTGCTACGTTTATAAAACCAATTGCCCAGTGATTAGCGTCAACATCAGCGAATTCGCTTTCACCAGTTAATATATCAGCACCTGCATCTAAATCTAATGCAACTACTAATAATTTAGCCATTTCTGCTCTAGTTACTACTTTAGCTGGTTGGAAAGAACCATCTTCGTAACCATTGATTACACCTAATCCACTTAAGTGTGCGATAGCTGCTTCATAATCATTTCCTTCAGTATCTGTATAAGCGAATACAGGTAATACCATAGAGATTGTCATAGCCACAGCTACTAAGATTGATAAAAATCTCTTCATAAAAAATTCCTCCTTAAAATCTATCGAAAGAAAGTTTAAATATTGTAAGTTAATTGTTCCCTTTCTTTCTTATATTTTTAAAACAATCAACTTTTATTATAAAGTCAAGAAATTAATATTTCTTGAATTCTATAAACTAATTAAATTTTCAATGTACATTATGTACATTTTTTAATTTTACAATAACATTATATCTGTTTCATTTTTTAAGTCAAGCGATTTTTTTCGAATTTACATTTTGTTTACATTTTTAACAAATGTTAACATTTTCTTACGGAATAGTTAACATTTGAGATTTGTAATTAACAAATTACCTCAACTTTTACTATATTATGTGCACTATTTATATCATATTCTAGATTTATTGTTATTTTATCGTTTTGGGCTTGTATTTTTATGCTTTTTGTTTGTATCTCAATCTCTAAACTGTAGTTTTCCGTAGTAATTTGAGATTTATTTATTTTATTTTCTTCAAATATTAATTTAGAATTATATATATTACTTCCTATTCCCTTTTTTTCTATTGTAACTTTGTTTTCTTCCTTTATATATATAATCTCTGTAAGAGTTTTATCTTGCATATACTTTATTATATACTCTTTTTCTGTTTCTTCAGTTTTTGCTTCTGCTTTTACAATAGGTAATTGTTCGTTGTTTTGAATAGTAGTTATTTTAATTGTTGAGTTCATTTTATCCCTCTCTTTCTTTATTTTCCGTAATATTATACATTATTTTTTTATTTTTTTCAAATTTTGTTTCTTTTTTTCTTCTATTAATATATACTATATTGGGTGATTAAATTGTTATTTGAATATAATGGAATAAAAATGAATTATGAAATATTTGGTGATGGTGATCCTTTATTACTACTTCATGGTTGGGGTGGAGAGATAAATAGTATGTTACCTATTATTAATACATATAAAGAAAGATATAAAGTAATCGTTGTAGATTTTCCTGGACATGGGAAATCTGATTTAGCTTCTTCATGGAATGTTACAGATTATATGGAATATATCCACAGCTTTATAAACAGTTTGGGAATAAATGATTTAATTGTATTAGGACATTCTTTTGGAGGAAGAGTTGGAATACTTTTATCTGCTACATTTCCTGAATTAGTAAAAAAACTTATACTAGTAGATAGTGGTGGTATAATTCCAAAAAGAAGCTTAAAATACTACTTTAGATTATATAGTTATAAGTTTGCTAAGCATTTTATGAAACTTATAATTAGAGATAAAGAAAAGTATGATGAGTATATAGAAGAAAAAAGAAGAAAAAGAAGTTCAAATGATTTTAATGCATTAAAGCCTGAAATGAGATCTACATTTATTAAAGTAGTAAATCAAAATCTTAAACCATATTTAAAGAAAATATCTTGCCCTACTTTAATTATATTTGGTGAATTTGATGAAGACACACCTGTATACATGGGTAAAATATTACATAAGGGAATAAAGAATAGCGAGTTCTATGTATTTGAAAATTGTGGACACTTTGCTTACTTAGATGATTTTGCTGAATTTAAAAAGAAAACGGATAGTTTCTTGGATAAATAGAAAAAGAAGTTTTTGGGTTAATAATAACCTAAAAACTTCTTTTTATTTATTCTCATTCTTGTTTGAATTAAACCGATAAATATTAATATAACTAGTACAATATATATGGCAACGATTTTATTAATACTTGTACATAACTTATTTAAATTTATTAATATAAATATATTGGTACTATAAAAAAACATATACAATATACTACCTATAATTGGTTCTTCTCTATCATATAAAATTTTACACATCCAAAAAGATATTAAAAATAAAATCGGTTCTCCTATAAAAAAAGTAAAACCTTCTACAATATTTGGATTAGTAGATATAAATCCAAATGGATTTGGTAACACTTCATTTCTAATCAAATAAAAAATATTTTTTACAATTTGATACATCTTTATACTTCCCCTTTCTAGCACATATATTAATACTTCTTCTATTCCTTTACTATATTTAACTTCATAGCATAATCAAATGATATATTTTCATATTGTTTTGTTTTTTTCCATCCATCTTCTTTATGTGATAGTTCTGAAATTTCACTTACATTTTTATCTTTTAATAGTTTAATTATATTATTTATTATTTCTATCTCACTTTTTTGTAATTTATTTAAATTATAATTTTTATTGCTTGTTATAATAGTTTTTGTTCCTGTTTCATCTTCGTAATCATTTCTTTTATATTTATTATTAAGCATTGATATATCTTCATAAAGTTTATTACTTATTGTAGGGCCATACTGCTGTTTTTGATATGTTAATCCAGTTATCCCTATTCCTCTTTGATTAAAAGATAGATTATCTATAAACCATAAATATTTATTCATACTAGTAATTGTTAAGTTTTTAACTTTACTTGCTATATATGAAATTATATTTTCTACTAATTCTAAATCAAATACTTTATATCCATTATATATATCCGGATTTCTAGTTAGTTCATTTGATATATATTTTCTATATAGTTCTTGTATATCTTCTTTTTTAATATTAGCATCTAAATCATTAACAATGATTTTGTCATATGTCTTTTGTGTTATATTATTATTAGAATATGCCTCTTTTACTTTTTTTATAAACTCATTTTCATTTTCTATTAAAAGTTTTATATAATCACTTTGTGATTTTGTAGGAATTCCACCATTTTCATATCTATTTATAGTCATCTTTCCAAAACCTAATATGCTTGTTAATTCTCTTTGAGATATAGAATATTTTTTTCTTAAATTTATAATATCTTCTGGTTTTATTATATCTGTTTTTTCACTATATGCTTTATATATTCTTTTATTATTTTCTTCTTCAAGTTCATTTATATATAAATCGTTTTTACATATATTGCATATCCCTACTTTTTCATAAGTATCTAATTTAATTCCTCTAAAGTTTTCAATTTTTCTTTTCTCAATATTATACTCTACTTCTTTTGTGCAATATGGACAATAAACTTTCATTTTAATTCACCTCATCATATTTACCAAATTCATGTACAGATATACAAACTGCTTTACCTATATTCTCAATCCTTATTTTTATATATAATTTAACATTTTCAAACATTGGACTAAATTTAAAAATCCAACCATTATATATAGGATTTCTATCAAACTCTGGACCAGCAAAGCAATCATCAACTGACATTTCCCTAATTATATTTTTAACATCTTTATTTGTTAATCCATATTCTCGCATAAACTCTATATTTTTATCTGTTCTAACAATAATAAATTTATTACCATTAATATCATCATCTAATATTTTCTTAATTTCTATTAATTTATTTAATCTAGTTCTACGTCCTAACATAATTATATGTAATCTCCCGAAAAATATTTGCCACTTTTTGATGGCATTTTTATTTTACAATAATTATTTGTATATGTCAATATAAAAAGATTAGTTAATTAATAAAACTAATCTTATATATTATTTACGGCTTTAATATAACTTTTATACAATTATCTTCTTTTGCATCAAATATTTCATAAGCATGTCTTCCTTGTTCTAAGGATAATTTATGTGTAATTATATCTGTAGCATCAAATTCACCATTTTGTATTTTTTCTAAAATAGGTTTTACATATCTTGTTGCTGGACATTGTCCCATTTTTAAAGTAACATTTCTGCTAAAAAAATTACCTAATGGAAAATTGTTATACTTATTTCCATATACACCAACCATTGATACATGACCACATTTCCTTACAGCTTGTGAAGATATTTCTATTGCAGATTTTGATGCTCCTTGAAGTTTTAGTGCTGTTTCTACTTTTTCTACTAAAGACATCTTTCCGTCTAATCCTACACAATCAATAACTGCATCTGCTCCACCTGATGTTATTTCTTTTAAATATTTTCCAACTTCATCAAATTCTTCAAAATTAACCACTTCTGCACCATAGCTTTTTGCATGCTCTAGTCTATATCCTACTCTATCTACTGCAATTACTCTTTTTGCACCTTTTAACATACACCATTTTATAGTAAGCAAGCCTACTGGTCCACAACCTAAAACTACAACTGTATCATTATTTTTTACATTTGCAATTTCTGTCCCCCAAAGTGAAGTTGGTAAAATATCTGTTAAAAATAAAACTTGTTCATCAGTTAACTCTTCTGGAACTTTAACTGGACCAACATTAGCATAAGGAACTCTTAAATATTCAGCTTGTCCTCCTGCATAATCTCCATAGGATTTACTATATCCAAATAATCCTCCCGCTTCTCCATTAGGATTAGAATTATCACATTGGCTAAATTCATTATGTTCACAATAAAAACAATGTCCACATGATATAGGAAATGGTACTATAACCCTATCTCCTTTTTTTAGGCTTGTTACACCTTTTCCAACTTCTTCAACTATCCCCATAGTTTCATGTCCTAATATAAATCCATCATACATTCCTTTTACTAATCCATGAACTAAATGCAGATCTGAACCACATATAGCAGTTGAAGTCACTTTAACTATAATATCATCATCTTTTTCTATTTTAGGATCTGGTACATTTCTACATTGTACTTTTTGTATTCCATCATATACTATTGCTTTCATATAATACCTCCAAATTATTATGATATTATTATTTGCAATATTTAAAATGTTTATGTATTATTTTCTCTCTTCTTTTCTATTTTATTATTGCACCGAATATACTTTAATAGTATAATATGCATAGAATATAAAAGGAGGCGTTATTTTGAATATACTAATTATATTATTAACTTTTATAGCATACATTTTTTACTTTTCGCGATTTTTACATATGTTTCAATTAGAAGGATATAAAACAAAAAATTTTATTGAATGGGTTGCTAATAACACAAAAAAATTTATAATTCCTTCTACATTCTTAATGATTGGTATAATATTAATCCCAATTTTATTAAAACTAAATGTGCAACATATATATTTCTATTTAATTGCTGTACCACAACTTGTATTTTACATATATGATATTCTTAAATTCAAAAAAACTGAATTTAAAAAGCCTTTAGTATATACTTGGAGAGCAAAAAGAATATTAATTGTTGGAATTATACTTTTTTTACTTTATGAAATATTAGCATATATTATATCTAATATATTTAATTTTGAATTCACATATTTAATATTATTTTTATTAACATATGGTATAACTGGGGATGCAGTTATTTATTCTAATTTTATATTAAAACCAGTAGAAAAAATGTGTGGAAATAAATATATAAATGAAGCTAAAAAAATTATTGATTCAAGAAATGATTTAATTGTAATAGGTATTACAGGAAGTTATGGTAAAACAAGTACAAAATTTATTTTGCAAACAATTCTCTCTGAAAAATATAACACATATGCTACACCAGATAGCTATAATACTACTATGGGAAATGTTAAAGTAATTAGAGAAGATTTAACTAATCTACATCAAGTATATATTTCTGAAATGGGTGCTAGAAATATTGGAGATATTAAAGAAATTTGTGATATTGTTAAACCTAAATATGGACTTATTACTTCAATTGGTAATCAGCATTTAGAAACATTTAAAACAGTAGATAATATTATTAAAACTAAATATGAATTAATGGATAGTCTTCCTAATGATGGAATAGCCTTTTTCCCAGATGATAATAGTCACTGTAAAAAGTTATATGATAAAGAAAAAAGAGAAAAAGTTTTATTTGGAACAGATGCTTCAGATATATATGCAACAAATATTGAAGTAAGTCATCAAGGAAGTAAATTTACAGTTGTCTGTAAATTAGACCATACTGAATTTAATTGCCTGACTAAATTATTAGGAATACATAATATACAAAATATTTTAGGTTGTATATCTATTGCTAAAAAATTAGGATTAACTAATGAAGAAATTGCTCGTGGTGTTGCAAAAATATCTTCTATTCCACATAGATTAGAATTAATACCTAATACTAATGGAATAACTATTGTTGATGATGCCTTTAACTCAAACCCTTGGGGAGCTAAAGCTGCATTAGATGTAATATCTAAATTTTCTGGAAATAAGATAATTATTACACCTGGTATGATAGAACTAGGAAAAGATGAATATTTAGCAAACTATAATTTTGGAAAACAGATTGCTGAAGTATGTACTTATGCAATATTAGTTGGAAAAAATATAACTAAACCTATACAAGAAGGTTTAAAAGATGCTAATTTTAATCTAGATAATATGTTTGTTGTTTCTTCACTTAATGAAGCAACTCAAATGTTAACTAAAATAGGTAAAGTCGGTGATACAGTTTTATTTGAAAATGACTTGCCAGATAATTTTAATGAATAAGGAGTTGATATATAATGAGTAAGAAAAATATTGCTGTTATTTTTGGTAGTAGAAGCTGTGAACATGAAGTTTCAATTATTACTGCTATTCAGTTTATGGAAAATATGGATAAGGAAAAATATAACATTATACCTGTATATATAACTGAAAAAGGTATATGGTATACAGGTGATGCTTTAATGAAATATGGTACATATAAGTTTTTTGATAAAAACTTACCTAAATTAAAACAAGTTATTCTTCCACCAGACCCAACTGTAAAGGGATTATTATCACTTCCAACAAAATTATTTCAAAAAGTAGAAAAAATACCTCTTGATGTAGTAGTAATATCTGTACATGGTATGAATGGTGAAGATGGAACTGTACAAGGTTTGCTTGAACTTGCAGATATTCCATATGTTAGTTCAGGTGTTTTAGGAAGTTCAGTTGGTATGGATAAAATAGTTATGAAATCTGTTTTTGCAGCACATAATTTACCTATAACTAAATATGAATATTTTTTAAGAAATGAATGGTATGATAATAAAGATACTATTATTAAAGATTTAGAAGGAAAATTAAATTATCCTATGTTTGTTAAACCAGCAAATTTAGGTTCAAGTATAGGTATTTCTAAAGCTAAAAATACTAATGACTTAATTAATGCAATTGAAATAGCCGTGCAATATGATAAAAGAATTATTGTTGAAGAAGGAATAGATAATTTAATAGAAATAAACTGTGCAGCTATGGGATATGATAAATTTGTAGAAGCATCTGTCTGTGAGCAACCTACTTCTTGGGAAGAATTTTTAACATTTGATGATAAATATCTTAAAGGTATAAATAAAGATGCTGCTAAAAAGAATCAAAATAATGAACCTGGAAGTATGAATACAATGGATAGAAAAATTCCAGCAGATATTCCAAATGATTTAACAATAAAAATTCAGGAATTAGCAATTGAAACATTTAAAGCATTAAGTTGCAGTGGAACTGCTAGAATAGATTTTTTAGTAGATAAAAACACTATGACACCATTTATAAATGAAATAAATACTATACCAGGTTGTTTTAGCTACTATATTTGGGAATATGATAATAAATACCCATATCCAAAACTAATAGATAAACTAATTGATATAGCTATAAAAGTTAATATTGAGAAAAACAAAAATAATTATACATACCAAGCTAAAATAATTAATAATCTTGGAAAAGGTGGAAAACTTGGTGGAAAAATGTAGATATTAAATAAGCAAAAAAATCACTCTTTTAAAGGGTGATTTTAGTTTATTCTTGGTTTAGTCTATTAGACTAATTAATGTCGAATTTTGCGATGAAAAGTAGAAAAATATTATAACAATCTATTTACAAATAATATTTTTACATATATAATTGTGGCAGATAAAGGAATTAAGCAGAGCGGTTAGCCACCAAGACATAAAAAATACCTTATTGCATAAGGTATTACATCGAGAGGAGGTGGTTTTATGGTAGTATTAGCTTATGATTATTTTATACTTATAATTATTATTCTAGCTATTATCATAAAGCTAGTTATAAAATACATAAAAAAATAATCGCATCTGTATTTTAGCCAATTTACATGCGATTATCAACCCAAATTAAAGGTTAACCGCTTATGCGGTATTCCTTTATCTATTTATATTTTAATATATTTTATGCTATATGTCAATTAAATATTCATTTATTGTCTTATTTATTATTTTATTAATTCCAAATTTCCATTAATAACTATTGGTGAAAAACCACATATCTCATCATATAACATCCCTTCTGGAATATCATTATATAAATATATTTTTTTGTTATTCATAAATACTTCATACATCTCAAGAAATGTTGCTCCACCTATATAATTTTCCTTTCCATTTTTCTCGAAATTAAGTACTAAAGCACCATCCATTTGTTTTGCTCTCTCTTTACTTAGTTTAAACATTTTTTTCTTAAAGTTAGCATGTTCCGTATCTCCTAAACTCCAACTTTCCTTTTCTACACTTGGATTATCATATGAATTAGGTAATTCAACTATATGTCCTATCTCTTCTAATTTTGCTTTTATTGGCTGAATATCTTTATAAAATACTTTACTACAAATTATCCATATTTTCATAATGTTTTTTACTACTCCTCTATTTCAAAATCTTCCATTGTATCATCATTTTCTATCCATTCTTCTACTTCTACAATTCTGTATTTTTCTTTTGTATCTCTCATTACAACATTTTTTATACCAGAATTAATAATCATTCTTTTACAAAATGTACATGGTTCATTATCTGTTACATATTCACCATTACGTGCATTTACACCTACTAAATAAAGTGTAGCATCTAACATATCTCTTCTACTAGCACTAATTATTGCATTTTGTTCACTATGTACACTTCTACAATATTCAAATCCTTTTCCGCTTCCAGTCTTATATACATGTCTTTTACATATACCTATTTCATTACAATTTTCTCTACCACGTGGTGCACCAGTATAACCAGTAGATATTATTTCATCATTTTTTACAATAACACTACCATAATTATTTCTAAGACATGTTCCTCTTTCACATACAATTTCAGCAATATCCAAATAATAATTTATTTTATCTCTTCTCATAATTCCCCTCTTTTCATCATATTTTTTAAGAAGTATATCATATAATTTTATTTTATTCAATTGACAGTTGCAAAAGTTTAATATATACTTACTTCGAGGTGATATCATGTTAGATATTTTTTACTATGTTAAAACAAATGAATTAGATGATATACTAAATTATGGTATTAAATTGTCTGAAAGCTATACAAGAAAATTACATTTAAATGGAACAGAAAAACTTTTTCTTACAGGATTATTAAATCCAAAAGATGAAATAGAAAAGTTTAATAGTGATGATTATACTTGTCTTAAATTAAATTTGAATATTGCTACATTGAAAGTCGCTGATTCTGCTTTATATGGTAGTAAGTATTATGAAAACACAATAATACCATATGCAGAATATGAATTAGGTAAATATATGCAACCAGAAGTATTAATTTCTATGTCTATTTTGCCAGAAATAATTGAAGAAATTAATTATTATATAGACTCACCTTTACTTTATGATAATTCCAAAGAACTATATGTAAATAATTTGATAGAAAAAATATCTAATCAGTTAGATAATAGTCAAGATGTAATGTTAAATGCTTTATTAAAAGAATACTCAATTAAAAATAATCTTAATAAAGATACAGCTAATAATATAAATGTGTATTATTCAGATAATGAATTTTACATTTCAAAATAAAAGAACAAAAGATTTTCATTTAGAAAGTCTTTTTTATTTATCCTGAAACAAGTGGAGTTATATCTCCTTCAGTTGTTCCCATATTATTTCCATTATTATTATTGCCTTCTTCATCTAACAATGCTTGTTGCGCAAGTTGCACACTTAAATTTGAGACTAGAAGTGATAAAAAATTATTAATTGCATTTACTTCTTCATTATTAACTGTTGAAAATATATAATAGCTTACAACTGCTGCTAGCATTGTAACTTGTGCAGGTGTTAAATCTGATAGCATATCTTTCCTCCATTAATACATTTTATTCACTAATATATTAATTAATACAAATATACCTTTCTAAAATAAGTTTCCTATATCTTCTTCTAAAACACTAGCTATCTTTAATATAGTTCCTAATGATGGATTGCTTCTCCCTCCTGTTTCTAGATGAGATAAATATCCCTTAGATAATTCTGTTTTCTTAGCTAGTTCATCTAATGTCATTCCTTTTTTTATTCTATAATATCTTATTTTATTAAAATTAATTTCCATATTAATATTCCCCCAGACAACTTATATTTATGCATTTTATAGTGTATCTTAATATTAGCTATTAAAAACATTGTACTACAATAAAATATAACTGTCAATTATAATAGTCTATAGAGAGGTGAAGTATATGGTTATTTTTAAATTAAAAGAATTATTAGAAAAAAATAATATGTCTAGATATAAACTAAGACAATATACAAATTTCAGTTATTCAAGAGTAAATGATTACTACTTTGGTAGAGTTAAAGATATAAAAGCATCTGAAATAAATACTTTGTGTAAATTATTCAAATGTAATATACAAGATATAATTGAATATAAAAAGGATTAAAATAAAAAATAAATAGCAAGTCAATTAAGGCTTGCTATTTCTATTTTCTCATATATAAAAAAATGGAGCGGGAAACGGGGCTCAAACCCGCGACCTTCGCCTTGGCAAGGCGACGCTCTATCAACTGAGCTATTCCCGCATATTTATTTTGGTGCCCAGAGGTGGAATCGAACCGCCGACACAGGGATTTTCAGTCCCTTGCTCTACCGACTGAGCTATCTGGGCATAAAATAAAAAATGGCGACCTGGATGGGGCTCGAACCCACGACCTCTAGCGTGACAGGCTAGCGTTCTAACCAACTGAACTACCAGGCCACATTAATAAAAAAAATGGTGGGCACAATAGGGCTCGAACCTATGACCCCCTGCTTGTAAGGCAGATGCTCTCCCAGCTGAGCTATGCGCCCATCTTTTCTATCACTCTCTGTGACGTATGTTAGTATACTAAAATTTAATTCGATTGTCAATACATTTTTTTAATTTTTTTTATTTTTTTTATATTTTTAGTTATTTCAATAAAAAAGTCCTCTATTTTTAATAGTTAGAGGACTTTAATTTTAACCTGCATTATAAAAATTTAATCTTTCTATTAATTCATCTGGATCTATTCCATGAACCTGACAAGCTTGTTCAATTGTTTCACCATGTGCAGCTGCACATCCTAAACAATGCATACCTGCTTCCATTAAAACTTCTCCTAAATCTTCATTTATTTCTAATAATTCGATAATTTTCATGTCTTTAGTTATTTCTTTCATTATTTTTCACCACCTTTTTACATAAATAATATACAATATTTTTTCAATTTTGTCTAGACATTTTATATTTTTAATGATATACTGTGGTAAATTATGGAAGGAGGCATAAATGTTTCTTAAATCAATTATTTTTATTAGTATATACTCTGCTTTGTTCTATATACTAAATTCATTAGAATTTTTATCAAATAATTTTAATATTTTTTTACTTATATTATCTTTAACTATATTTCAAATAATTCTAATTTTTGTATTTATATCTGATATATTTTCAAGTAAATTTTTCTTAAATAAACAAGGTTCAAAATTAAATAATATAAAAAACAATATTTTTAAGGGTGATTAAATGAAAAATACAATTATTAATATATTAAAAACATTTATTATTATTTCAATTATATCTATATATTTTTCATTTATTTGTTTAAAAACTTGTTCGAATTTTTTCTTACCCAATTTCTATATTGAATTTCCAGAATTACTTGATTTAGATTTTAGCTTAATTATTAAATACTTAAAAATAATATTTCCTATTACCACTATTATTTCTAGCTATATACTAGTATTTTCTTTTTATATATCTAATATTCAAAATGTGAACAAAAGAAAAAGTAATAAAAAAAATAATTTGTTAAATTTGAATAATACTTCACCTAATAATATATTAAATAATGGTGAGCTTAAATTATTAATAGGAAATAATTGCAAAACAAATGAACAAATATATATATCAGATAAAGCATTATATCAAAATATATTAGTTACAGGCTCAATTGGAAGTGGAAAAACAAGTGGGGTTATTTACCCTATATTAAATCAACTTCTTTCATATAATATATCTGGTTTAATATTAGATGTTAAAGGAAATATGACAAATACTATAACAAATGTTTTAGAAAAATATAACAAAACGGATAAACTTAGAATTATTGAATTAAATGGAAAGTATAAATATAACCCTCTTCATAAACCAAACTTAAAGGCTTATGTATTAGCAAATAGACTTATTACAATTTTATCTCTTTTTTCTAATAAACAAAACAATGATACATATTGGTTCGATAAGGCAGAAAATTTACTTACACAAGTAATTAAATTAATAAGGTTATACAATAATGAATATGTTACATTTATCGAAATACATAAAATTGTTAATGATAATGAATATTTAAAAAATAAATTAGATATTGTAAAAAATATGTTTATTCAAAATAAACTTTCAGCTATTAATCAATTTGATTTTAATACTATTTTATCTTATTTCAAAAACGAATATGTAAACTTAGATAATAGAGTTTCATCAATTATAATATCTGAAATTACACGTCTTACATCAATATTCTTATCAGATATAGATATTCAAAATACATTTTGTCCAAATATAAATGAAATTAATTTTAATGGTTTTGATAGTATTTTTGAAAATAAAGAAATTGTTCTCCTGCAAATGAACATTGCCCAGTATCAGAATTTATCTAAAATAATATCAGCATATTTAAAACTAGATTTTCAAACAGAAATATTAAAGCAAAATACAGATAACATCTCACCTTCGTTTTTTGTTTGTGATGAATATCAAGAATATGTAACTGAAAATGATACAAACTTTTTCTCTTTGGCAAGAGAATATAAATGTATAAATATTATTTCCTCACAAAGCTATTCATCAATACTTAATACATTAAATAATCAAAATGCTACCAATGTGTTACTTCAAAGTTTTATTAACAAAATATTTCTACGTACAGATGATATTTATACAATTGAGCAAACACAAAAGTTATTTGGCAAACAAGATAAAATAAAATACACAAATAGCATTTCTGAAAATGCACAAGAAACTAACTATAACCATTTGCTTAATATTATGCAATCCAAAAAATCTAATATTTCTGAAAGTATTTCAACATATATTACAAAAGAAGATGTTTTTGATAGTAAAGACTTTTCTCAAAATTTAAAATTATTTGAAGCAATAGTATATATCTCTAATGGTATAAATATGTTACCTCCTTCTGTAATTAAACTTAATCCATTTTTTGAAAGGAGAAATAAAATTGAAAAAATATAAACTTAAATATCGAAAAAAAATAATTATTACAATATTCTTTTTATCAGTACTCTGCCCTTTAATATTTTCAACAGTATGTTTTTGCGTAGCACAACCTCAAATTGTAAAAAAATTAAATACTGCTTTTGAAAACATTAGAGACTGGATGATAAAACTTGCAACACCTGCTGCAGCTGTCGCTGTTGGAACAGGTATATTTATAACTAAATTTAGTTTTGGTGATGATGATAAAATCATGAAAGGTAAAAGATTAGTTCGAACTTCACTTTATTCTTATGGTTTTATAATTGCTGTTGAGCTAATCTTAAAAGCTATAGATAGTCTACTTTAATATGGAAGAACAAGCAGTAAACACAATTTCTGAAACAGAAATAATTAACCTTATTTTTTCAGTTATAAATAACCTTTTTTCAACTCTTTTTTCCTCAATAGATAATACTCTATATCCTCTTTTAGATGAAACTGTTTTTATTAATTCTGAAAATATCTTTACAGATAAATTTAATCTACTTTTTTCTTCAGATAAGTTTAATTTACTTATACTGGCAAATATATTAGTTACAGGAATTGTCCTTTATCGTATTGGTAAAATAATTGTTTCAATATATACAGGTATTGAAACCCAATTTCCTTATCTTTATGCAATAAAAACTGCTATTTATGTAATAATTCTCAACTTTTCTCCATATATATGTCAGCAAATTATTAATTTAAATAGCCTGTTTACTGAATATTTATCTGAACTTGGAAAATATCTTTTTGATAGAGATATGAACTTTATATCTCTATATAATACAATTAATAATATTGTTTCAGAATCTAATACCTTTGAACTATTTTCTATTGATGGAATTATACATTCAATAACAACTTTTGGATTTATATCACTTCTCATAACATATATTATCCGATTTATCTTAATAAAAATACTCATCCTTGTTTCACCTTTTGCCTTTCTTTGCTTAATAGAAGACAATTTAAAACCATATTTTTTCAACTGGCTAAAATATTACATTATACTCCTTTTAGCTCAAAATATAGTCGTTTTTGTGCTTTATATACCTAATATATTAGATAATTCAAATGATATTTATTATAAAATATTAATTGTTGGAGTTATATATACACTTTATCAGATAAATGCATATATAAAAGAAATGCTTGGTGGTTTTAGTATTAGTAACAATTTAAATATAGGATTATCTAATATGAAATCAATGTTTATGAATAAATAAGGAGGGAAAATGGAAAATAGTTTAAAATATGTCATACATCAAAATTATGATACTTCTCCTAGACTATTTGGTATATTTAGTTATACAAGTACAATAATTTCTTTATGTATTGCTATACCAATTATCTATTTAACATATATATCTAGCTTAACTATAAATATTAAAATCTATATTATTATATCTACCTCTATTCCTTTGATAATTTTAAACTACATTTTTTCAAATACAAATAATATATATATATCGTTATTATTCATATTAAAATATTACTTTTCTCCTAAAATATATATTTATGATAAATACTTAAATAATGTTTATAAGTAAAAATTGTTTTAATATTGCAAAACCATTTAAAACAATGATATAATTATGTCCGTAAAGAATGGAGATGATTATATGAAATTTGAGAAAAAAGAAACACCAGTTTTTTCTGAAATTTGTTTGCCAGAATTATTTATATCTGAATATTTACCTTTATTAAGTAGTGATGCTATTAAAGTATACCTATACATTATTTATGCGTCTAAAAAAGGTATTGAAATATCTCCATTAGATATATCTAAAAGAATTGGATCTACAATTGACTTTGTTAAAAATGCTTTTATTAAATTAGAAGAAAATGAACTAATTTTAAAAACAGCTGAAGGATATATTATCAATGATATAAGAGAAATAGCTTTAAATAAATTATATACACCAAAACTTACATCTTCTCTTGAAGATGCTAATGAAAATGCTGAAAAAAATGTAAATAGGCTTAAAGCTATAAATATGATAAAAAATAGTTATTTTCAAGGAGTTATGCCTCCTACCTGGTATACAGATATAGATATGATGTTTACTAAATATAATTTTAGTGAAGAAGTATTGATATCTTTATTTAAATATTGCTTTGATAGATCTGCACTTAACAGAAACTATGTTAAAACAGTAGCAAATGCATGGTATTCTAAAAAAATAGAAACACTTGATGATTTAGAAAGATATTATATTAATTATGAAAAATGTAGTGATATAAAGAAAAAGATTTGTAAAAAACTTGGTATTTCAAGACAATTAACACAATATGAAGAAGCATATGTTGAAAAATGGCTTACAGAATATAATTATGATTTTAATATAATTGACCTTGCCTTAAAACAAACTACTTCAAAAACAAATCCTACTTTTAATTATATAAATAAAATATTAACAGATTGGAACGAAAAAGGATTACGCAATCCACAAGATATAAAGAAATATTTAACTGATTTTTCTACTAAAGAAAAGTTAATTAAAGAAAATAAAAAACAAACAAAACCTACAAATACATCAAACTTTGTACAACGAAGTTATAATAGTTTAAATCAATTTTACGATAATCTAAACACAGGTGGTGAATAAAATCATGAATTCAAACATTATTAAAGAAATTAATAATGAATATGAGAAAAAAAGAATTAAAGCATATAATGAATTAATTCAGCGTAAAGAAGATATCTATTCTAAAATACCTAAACTTAAAGAAATAGATAATGAAATTAATTCATATGCCATTAAATCTTCTAAATATATTTTACTTGCTGAAAGCAGTGAAAAAGATACATATATACAAGAATTAGAAAAGAAAATAGAAGAATTAAAAAATGAAAAAAATAAGCTTCTTAAAAATGCTAATATATCTGAAAACAAATTAGAAATAGAATATGAATGCACAATTTGTAATGATACTGGATATGTTAATAATGAAAAATGTTCTTGTTATAAACAAAAATTATTAAATATATCTTATGATAATTCTAATTTGAAAAATTTTTCTAATCATACTTTTGAAAATTTTAATATAGAGTATTATTCAGATGAAAAAGATGAAAGTTTAAACATTTCACCTAGACAAAATATATTAAATATTATGAAAATATCTGAAAAATTTATAGAAAACTTTAATGAGCCAAATCAAAAGAATTTATTATTTACAGGTTATACAGGGCTTGGTAAAACATATATGTCTAGCTGTATAGCAAATGAACTATTAAAACAAGGGAAAACTGTTTTATATCAAACAGCTCCTATTTTAATGGATACTTTAATTGACTATAAATTTAAAAAAACTTTAGATTCTGAAAAAACATATAAAGATGTATTTAATGTAGATTTACTTATTATAGATGATTTAGGTGTAGAAGCTTTAAATAGTCTTAAATATTCTGAATTATTTACAATAATAAATACAAGATTACTTAATACAGATAAAGTTACTAAAACAATCATTTCTACTAATCTTTCTATTGAAGATATGTTTAAAACATATGAAGAAAGAACAATGTCTAGAATTATTGGAAACTACTCTATATGCAAATTTATAGGTGATGATATTAGAATAAAAACAAGATAATTTTAATTAATAAAAAGTTGGAGATTTTAATACTCCAACTTTTATATTTTTATTAATGTGTAATAATTACACTAGAACCATCTTTATTAACATTTGCATCATATATTACTATACTTGCGTTATCTGTTGAAACTGATAAATCTTTAACTTGCTTTCCATTTGGTAATGTTATTGGTCTTTGTGCTATCCATCCTTCCTTTTGCCATTGTGCATTATTTAATGGATATTGATATGATAAGTAATCTCCCTCAGCATCATCTAGTGTTTCAATATTGAAAAACACTATAACATATCCTTTATCTGTAATTGTGTTATTCACATCACTATTACCAGCACCATCTTTTATAACAAACCATGTATTTTCTGGTAATGTAAATTCTCCATACCAGTGTGAAGTTGATGCTAATATATTATTTATTCCATTTGCATCTGTAGTAACACTAGCATTTGTTTGATTATTTCCATATATATGTGCATAACTATTATCTGCTGTTAATGGATTAATCGCTAATCTCT
>SVGE01000012.1 GCA_015056545.1 Clostridiales bacterium
TATATACTTCATTACTTGTATAAGATATTACTTCCAGTTCTTTTAAGCAACTATATGCTATTTTATTGTCTAAATTATATAAATTTTGTATTAAATTTTCCATATTATATCTCTCTTTCAAATCACTAACCCTAACGACAAATTACTATTTATCTGTCAGTTATATTATATTATATTTTAAAGCTAAATTTCTAGCTTTATCCATTAAACTTTTTGTATTTTTTTTCATATAATTGCCTCCATATAATCTTTTACTTTATCATATATTTTCATTTTCTTTGCATATTCAAACATTTTATTTGCATCAAATTCTTTATTTTTTATACATTTTTTATTGCCTTATTTCTCATTTCCCAAAATCAGATTTTTTTGTATTTCGGGAAATAGAAATTATTTTTTCAAATACTCTTGTAATAAATTTCATTTCAAGTTACAATACACAAAATCTTTATGGGAGGTTATTTGTATGAATAAAAATATATTAAAACTTATTTTTGAAAATCGAGTTGATGATATTTCTAAAATAACAGAAACTGATATTAATTATCTTAATTCTCATCATACTTCATCTGTTACATTTGATGATATTAAAAATTATATTCTATCTTCTGATAATTTAGATAAAAATTTACTTGTTTCTAATTTGGAATCATATTTATGTGATATACATTTTGATACTGGATATTATTGTGAAAAATATTATATGCATGGTTTTTCTGATGCAATTAATTTATATAACGAATGTAAAAAATTTAGTTAATTTTTTATCAATTTTAGGTCATTTTTGCCCTTTTTTTACCCTTTTTTTGGGGTGTTTTTTAGGTATTTTTTGCATATTTTTTATAACACGTTCCTTTAAAATAGCATGTTTCAGAGTTTTAATATGTCAAGACACCACACCCCCCTCAAGAAATTCCATTTTTATAACATGAATGTCCCCTCTTCGTTCTCCATTTTTTATAAAAATTTTAGAGTACGGGGGGGGGACATTTTAGTTCAAATAATGTTCTATTAATTCTATATATTGATCCTGTGCATTTAAACAAGTATCAATTAAATATCCTTTTACTCTTTCATCATAATTTTTCTTCACTTGTTTTACTTTCATTTTTTATTCTTTCTGATTCAAACCATTCATCAAAATAATCATTAAATAATGTATCTTTTTTCTTTTTCATATAAATCCATCCAAATATACAAGCGACTAAGGATCCTACTGCATCTACAATTAAATCATCCATTGTATCTACTAATCCATCCTGTCCAGGCAATCTGAATTTTTGCATGTTATATCCAAATAATCTATCTGAACCATATTCAAAAAATTCCCAAAACACTCCTAATGTCATTGCAAAACAAAAAGCAACTATAACAACAAATACTGGACTTAAATTTACATTTTTATCTCCATTTTCATTTAATAAATAAACAAAAAGAAAACCAACTAATCCAAGAATAATTCCTGTTGTTGTATGTAACATAGTATCCCACCAAGAAATTTTATCATAAAATCCATGTATCTCTCCTAACACTTGCGCTGCAAATAAAAATACTGTAATTGTTATTTCTAAACGAATAGGTAAATACACACCAAATCTTCTTTTTAATATACTAGGAAAATATGTTAATATAAATGTTAAAATAATTACAAGTGTATTAGCATGGTCATGTTTCACACATCCTCTTATAAATAGGCAAATTAAAACTAATCTTACAAAATATGTCACAATCATACTAATTTTGCTAGTTCTATACATTCCTTCATTTGTCTTTTTCATAGAAATTCCACTCCTATACTATTTATATATATATTAATGTTAAATATATATGTTCCCTATTATACAATTAATACTTCATTTTTTTCTATTGGTAATTTAATAATAATTGTAGTTCCCATATTTTTTTCACTCTCTATTTTTATTTCCCCTTTTGATAATTCAATTATTCTTTTTACAATTGCTAATCCTAGTCCACTTCCTTTTCCAGAATGTGATTTATCTATTTGATAAAATCTTGTAAATACTTTTTTCTTTTCTTCTTCATCCATTCCTATACCATAATCTTTTATTACTATTTCTATCCAATTATCTTTTTCTTTTAAAATAATATCTATTTTTCCTTTTTGCTCAGAAAATTTTATTGCATTTTCTAATAAATTAATCCATACTTGAAAAATTAAATCTTCATCACCATAAAAATATTTATTTTCCATACTTATATTAAAAACTATTTCTTTTTCTCTCCATTTTGGTTCTAATATAGAAAGTGCTTTTCTTATTTGTTCCGAAATATCTATTTGTTCTGCATTGGTTATTTTATTTTGATTCTGCAATTTTGAAAGTTTTAGCATACTGGTTGATAAGTTTAATAATCTGTTTGACTCTTCTTCAATAATATCTATATATTCATTTTTTTCTTCTTTAGATATGTTATCATCTCTAAGTAATTGAGCAAATCCTTGTATAGATGTTATTGGTGTTTTTATTTCGTGTGATACATTATCCACAAATTCTTTTTGCAAACTTTCTATACTTCCTAAATCTTTTACCATATCATTAAAATTATTTGTTAATTCACCTATTTCATCTTCCCTATATGTTTCTAGTTTTATACTAAAATCTCCAGCTGCAACTTTTTTTGCTGCACCAGATATTTTCTTTATTGGTAATAACATTCTTTTTGATGTAACTCTTACAATTACAGCACTAATAAAAATTGAATTTAAAACTAATAAAAAAATAGTTCTTCTAATAATTGATGTGATTTCTTTAATCTCTTCACTTGAAGTTACATTGACTTGTACTAATCTTTCTAATGCTTGATTATCTACTATTAAGAAAAATCCAATTATAGTTGCTATCAAAACTAATACATCACCAATTACAATGTCCTTAACTAAACCTCTTTGTATAGACTTTTTCTTTCCCAAAAATTTTTCAAACATATTTATCCTTTCTTATGTATTATGCTTTTATATCCAATACCTCTTATTGTAACAATTTCAAATTCATCAACATCATACATTTTTTCTCTAATTCTTTTTATATGAACATCTATTGTTCTATAATCTGATTCACTTTCCATTCCCCAAATTTCTTCTATTAAATCTTGTCTTGTAAAAATTGTGTCTGGAACACTTAATAATTTATATAATAATAAAAATTCTTTTTGTGCAAGAAAATATACTTTTTCTTTACGTGTAACACTTAATTGATCATAATCAAGGATTAAATCACCTATTTTTATTTTTCTTTCATTTGCACTTTGACTTCTTCTTAACAATACTTGTACTCTTAAAATTAACTCTTCTATATTTATTGGTTTTACCATATAGTCATCTGCACCTAATAAAAAGCCTTGTTTTTTATCTTTTATATCACTTTTGGCTGTGATAAGTAAAACAGGTGTCTTGTATTTACAAGTTCTCAACTCTTTTATTAATTCAAAGCCATCCATTCCAGGCATCATAACATCACTGATTATTAAATCAATATAATTTTGGTCTAATACTTGTAATGCCTCGTTTCCATTAATTGCTTCATATGTATTATAATTATTTTTCTTTAAACACGCTACTATTAACTTTCTTAAATTTTTATCATCTTCCACTATTAGAATATTAAACATATTTCCACCTCACAAGATATAATTAGGAGTGTTTTACAAAGGAGGTTATAGTATACACTCCTAGTATATCTAATTTGTTAGATTATATCATAAAAATATGAACATTTTATGAATATTATAGAAAAAACACAAATAATAATAATATTATTCGTGTTTATAATTTTTATTATGAACAAAGCTCTCTATCTCTATGTTTTTATTTGCAACTAAATGTCTTTTTTCTTTTATATTTTAATTATTTTTTCCCACGGCAAATTATCTTTACCAAAATGACCATAATTAGTAGTTTTTGTATAAATTGGTTCTTTTAATTTCAAATATTCAATAATACCTTTTGGTGTCAAATCAAAATTTTCTTTAACAATATTTACTAATTCATCCTCTGTTTTTTCACTTGTTCCAAAGGTATCAATACAAATTGAAAGAGGTTCTTCCATACCTATTGCATATGCAACTTGCAATTCACATTTTTTAGCATATCCATTTGCAACTAAATTTTTTGCAATATGACGAAGCATATATGTTGCTGATCTATCTACTTTACTTGCATCTTTTCCTGAAAATGCTCCACCACCATGCCTTGCATATCCACCATATGTATCTACAATTATTTTTCTACCTGTTAAACCTGTATCTCCTAAAGGCCCTCCTATTACAAATCTTCCTGTTGGATTTATATATATATTGGTTTTTTCGTCAATCATGTTTTTTGGAATTGTAGTTAAAATTACTTTCTCAATAATATCATATCTTATTTTATTTATTGATATATTATCTAAATGTTGTGTTGATATTAATATTGTTTCAATTCTTTTAGGTTTATCATTTTCATATTCTACTGTTACTTGTGTTTTTCCATCTGGTCTTAAATATGGTATTTCATTGCTTTTTCTAACTTCTGTTAATTTCTTAGATAATTTATGTGCCATTGAAATAGCATACGGCATATATTCCTCAGTTTCATCACTTGCATATCCAAACATTATTCCTTGGTCACCAGCTCCACCTATATCTACTCCCATTGCTATATCTGGACTTTGTTTAGTTATTTCTGCTTGTATTTTACATGTTCTATAATCCATATCTGTATTTTCATTATCATAACCAACATCTTTTATTATTTCTCTCACTAATTCACTTATTTTTATTCTTGCTGTAGATGTTATTTGACCTGCAATTGTAACTGTGTTTCCTGACACAAAAGTTTCAATTGCTACTCTTGAATTAGAATCTTGTTTTAAACATTCATCTAATATACTATCAGATATAAGGTCTGCCAATTTATCTGGATGTCCTTCTGTTACACTTTCAGAAGTAAAATAATAATTTTTCATTTTCTTCCTCCTTTTATCTCATTTTATTCTTTTATTTCATGCCCTTCTTTTTGCCATAATTTATCTGCTGTACATTTCCAATCTCTTGATATGTTATGACATTTGCTACAAAGATCATCTACATTTTCAGGATGTGCTAAATCTGTTGATTTTGCACCACATCTATGTACCATTTCAGCTAATTTACCTTCATTATCTAGTAATGGACAAGGTCTTAATAAGTTATCACTAAAAGGTTGATTATTTTGATATTCTTTAAATATTGGTTGTTTTAGTGTTTCTAATAAACTCATATCTTTTATATTTGCATTAGAATAATGGATAAACACACATGGTTCTACATCTCCATTTGCATTAATATGCATATAATGTTTTCCACCTGCTATACAGCCTCCTACAAATCTACCATCATTCCAAAAATCTATTGTAAATATTGGTTTTGTTTTTCTATATTCAGCTAATTTATAATACATCTTTTCTCTTTGCTCAGGTGTTGTTAAAAGGTCTGTTTGAGCTCCACACCCCACTGGCATATAGTTAAAGTACCATCCATATTTACATCCTTTTTCTATCATTTTATCTAAATATTCTTCACTTATAACATATTCTGCATTTAAAGATGTAGCACATGTTGAGAATCCAAATAATATTTCATTTTCTTTTAGTAAATCCATTGCTTTCATTACTTTTTGATATGCACCTTTTCCTCTTCTTGCATCAGTTGTTTCCTCTGTTCCTTCTACACTTATTGAGAATGATAAATTACCTACTTTTTTTACTTTTTCTGCAAATTCTTCATCTATTAATGTTGCATTTGTAAATGCTACAAAAATACAATCATTATGTTTTTCACATAATTTTAATACTTCATCTTTTTTAACTAATGGCTCTCCACCTGTAAATAGATACCAGTAACATCCTATTTCTTTTCCTTCTGTTACAATTCTATCCATTAAATCAAATCCTAAATTTAAACTCTTTCCATAGTCTGCTGCCCAACATCCTGTACACTTCATATTACAAGCTGTTGTAGGATCCATAACAATTGCCCATGGTGCAGGACAGCCTTCTTTTTCTTTTATTTCGTGATTTTTTGATATTCCATTAATAGTTGCATTTATTATGAAATTACATAAGAATTTTTCAATAATATCATCATCAATATCTTCTAATATGTTTCTAATATATTTGTTCCAATTGTTATCTTTGTCTTTTGATATTTTTTCTAAGAATTCATATTTGTTTTCCCACATGTTATCTTTATCAAATTTCTTTATAACATCAATTAACTTCGGTAAATTCTTATCTGGATCCTCCTCAATTTTTTCTAATACTTGTTTAATTGCTATTTCAATTGCTTTGTTTTTAATTAATCCCATTTTAACTACCTCCTATTTGTCTTATTTTGTCGAATTATATATTATAAAAATGAATTTTTAATGAATAAATTCGTTCATATTTTGTTAATAATTGTTTAATATAATATTTAAAATATTTATTACATTACAAAGTATTGGAGATTTTTATGAAACTATTTGTATTATATTTTATAGGAAGTGTATTTGGATGTATTGTTGAAACCATTTATGCAATAATTAAAACTGGCTACTTTCAGATAAGACAAGGATTAATATATGGACCATTTATACCTATATATGGAATAGGAACAATTTTATTTTATATTATTTTATTAATCACAAAAAAACCTGCAAATATATTTATACTTAGTATTATTATGGGTGGTGCTTTAGAATTTATATGTTCTTTTATTCAAGAAAAAGTTTTTGGCAGTGTCTCTTGGGATTATTCTAATACTTTCCTAAATTTTGCTGGAAGAACAAATTTACAATATAGTATTTATTGGGGCTTTATTGGGTTGTTATTTTTAAAATTATTTCCTTATGTCTCAAAAATTGATTTACTTACTTCTGATATGAAATGGAGAATAGTAATTTATATTTCTATTATATTTACTATTATTAATATTGTTATATCTTCTATGGCATGTATTAGACAATATGCTAGACAAAAAAATATTCCACCTAGAAATAAAATAGAATTGTTTTTAGATAATCATTATCCTGACAAGTATTTAGATAAAATTTACAATAATAAAAAATGGGTAAAGACCGATTAGAGTTGAATTCTAATCGGTCTATTTTTTTGTTTTATATCATCATACTAGCTATATACAAAATATATACAATTATTATTTGTTTTCCTAATTCCATAGTTCTATTACACTATTAACTATATTATCTTGATTTTTTAATACTATAATATGTTTGTTATCTTGATATCCATAATTACAAGTAATTGTATCTTCTAATTTAATTTCTTTTTTATATGAAATTCTAAAATTATTATATGGTCTTTCTTGATAACCTTCTTCTGGTAATGTCTCATAAGCTAGTTCTAAATAGTGTGTATTATGCATATGTCCATTTACATCAATATTTCTTCTTTGAGGTTTAAATGTAAATGTTGTAGTAAATTCATTTGGTATATTTACTTTATCTATTTCTTCTTCAAAAACTGTTTGTTCTTCTATTTCATATTTGTCAATAACTTCTTGTGTTATTTTAGCAATCTTTTTACTTTCAATATCTATTAAAGCCCATTTGCTTGTCCCTATTATACATAATTCATTATTTTCATTATATATCTCATAATCTCTACCAACAGTAACTTTTTTAGGATTTCTACCCCATGTTCTTACTAAAAGATTTTCTCCATATTTAGGTCTTTTTAATACTTGTACTTTCCAATCTAATAAAATCCAACTTACACCATTTCTTTTTATATCTAAAAGTCCATATCCAACTTTATCTGATTGATACCCTCCTATATTTTCTAAAAGTCTCAATATTGTCCTATTTGTAATCAGATCATTTTTCCCTGCATCTTCAATTCCTGTTTTCATTTTTTCCTCATATATCATGTATATTACCTCCGTATATAATCAATTAATAATATATTATCACCATTTTATTAACTTTATATTAACAAATTAGTATATCTTATTATATTTTTAATTGAAAATACTCTTGTAATATTTCTTATTCTAAGTTACAATACACAAAATTTTTATAGGAGGTTATGTTTATGAATAAAAATATATTGAAACTTATTTTTGAAAATCGTGTTGATGATATTTCTAAAATAACAGAAGCGGATATTAATTATTTAAATTCTCATCACACTTCATCTATTACATTTACTGATATTAAAAATTATATTCTATCTTCTGACAATTTAGATAAAAATTTATTTATTTCTAATTTGGAATCTTATTTATGTGATATACATTTTGATACCGGATATTATTGTGAAAAATATTATATGTATGGTTTTTCTGATGCAATTAATTTATATAACGAATGTAAGAAATTGGGTTAATTTTTTATCATTTTTACCCTTTTTTTGGGGTGTTTTTTAGGTGTTTTTTGCATATTTTTTATAACACTTTCCTTTAAAATAGCATGTTTCAGAGTTTTTGCATATGAAGACACCACACCCCCCTAAGAAAATTCCATTTTTATAACATGAATGTCCCCTCTTCGTTCTCCATTTTTTATAAAAATTTTGGAGTACGGGGGGGGGACATTTTTTAGTTCAAATAATAATTTAATAGTTATATACATCCGCTTCTTTATATATATTTTTTGTTCCATACAAAAAAATAATTTTCTTCAAACAAACCTAATAAATCATTATTTAAAATATCGTTAAAAGTTCATTTGAATGATATTTTAACTACAGCTATTTAAAAAAGTTATAGGTATAAATTAGTTTTAATTTGTTAATCTTCAACTTGTTAGTACATAAAGAATATTTTTACAAAAATTACACAAATATACATTACAATTTTTATGAGGTGGTAAGTTTAAACAAAAAAATGGAGTAAGCTTCCTATTTTTACTCCACATTATAGTATTGGTTCAAAATGTATCTATGATAAATGCGTTCCTATTGATTACCATTTCGAATATGATTTTCATCATACTTATAATCAATCTATTTAAAACTTTTTGTTTAAGTTTTATATTTTCTAAAAGCACAAACTCAAAATTTTATTTGTGCTTTTAGTACTTCTCTTTTTTATTTATTATCTTTGCTTCTTTTTTTTTATTTTGTATAACCTTCTTATTATACAATAGATTGAAATATCACTACTTTCTACTTCATTTTATAACTTTTTTTAAATAGCTTGTCCATCTCTATATAATAACTGTTTATTTTGCATAATGCTGTTTCAAGCTTTTCCCTAGCTTCTATTGAAAGGTTATCATCTCTTAATTTATTATTTATTTTTTCATTAATATAATGTAATTCTTCCAACAACCATGCAAAGTTATATAAGGGTCTATATAACTTTAATAAAGCTATCATTTCTTTTCCCTTTTTGTCCTCTGATTGTATACTGCCTAATTCATCTCTATAAAAAATCTCATTATAATCTACTTCAACAGGATTATAAAACAGAGAATTCTTTATTTCTAAATTCTCAGATACTTCTTCTATATAATATTTATCTTTCTTTTCACTATTACATTTTGGGCAGGTATACATTAAGTTATTATAATTATAATCTAAAGTCTTATCCTTATCTTTAAAAATTGCCCTCGGAACATAATGGTCGATTGCATATGTAAGTGGTTCCAATATATAATCATATGTATTACAATATGCACACCTATTATGAAAATCTTTTTTTAATACTTTTCTATAACTATTATAACTTTTGTATTCTCTTTCACATGTCCTTATAATTTTAAAATCTCTAAAGTTCTTATATTTCATCTTTTACTCCAATAAATCATTTGCTTCTTTAATTAATTCTACTATTTCTTTTAATCTTTCTGGATTTATAACTTTTTCTATTTGTGAATAATCTGTTGGTTTAAGCTCTTTTAGTTTTTCTTGGTTATCAATAATCTCACTAACAATTTCCTGATTATTACCTTGCTCTACTATTTTCCCTTCTAAACAATCAATATTATTTTCTATCTTTCTTCTAGATTCAACATATTTTTTTGCATTTAAAAATATTTTTATTACATGTTCTTTAGAATATTCACCTTCAATTTTAAAAAATTCACTTTTCTTATAAACTTTATCAGGATCTATATTATTATTATTCATACATTCTTCTACTACATTTGTGAGCATTATCATAGGAAATTTATCAACTTCTTTTTTTATGTTCTGAAATATATCTGTCCCTTGAATTTGAATCATATTTGCTATTATTTTCTCATCAATTATTAAGGTACATATCTCATTTTCTTTAATGTCATTTAATATTTGTTTAGATAAGTCTGGAATAATAGTATCTTTAAAATCACTCAATAAATATATTTTAAAATCCACATCACAATCTTCTGGTTTATGAATTTTAATAGTTCTCCTAATATTCCTTATCGCACTGTCATCATCATCTATTATACCAATTTTATACATCAGTACCTCCTATTTAATGGGTATATTTATTTTTATACCAAATCCATCTTCTTTATTTATATTATGTATTTCTCCAAAATTTTTATTTACAATTTCACGAGTTATCCATAATCCCATTCCTGTTCCTGTATTTTCTTTACTTGTCTCACCTGCATCAAATATTCTATCTGGATTATTTTCATATTTTTTATCTAAAATAGGTCCATTGTTTTCAAGATATATTATTAATTCTTTATCTAATTCCACATTTATATATATTTCTCTTTTTCTACCTTCCACTTTTTCTAGAAACCATGCTGAATTTAAAAAGAAATTATTAAATATTAAATATAAATCTATCTCTTCTATATTAATTTTTATATCTTCTGGTATTTCTTTTGTATTAAAAAATATTTGTTTTTTATCCATTAATGGTTTCCATTCTACTATTATTTTATTCACAAACTCTCTCATATTAACATCTTTTTTTTCAAATTTATCTGTTTTTATAGCATTCATTATAACGGAAATCCAACTGTTTAGTAATTTATCAGTTTTTTCAGCTTCTTCTATCATTATATATGGGTCAAAGTCCTCATCACCTTCATATTTTTTATTATTTAATAAGAGATTTACTGAATGTCTTAAATGTTGCATCCTATATCCCATTTCATTTTCTACACCTTTTAATTCATGCGCAAATGTATTAGTAATTATTCCTGACGAACTGAATGCCATAATAATTTCATTTATCTTCTTTTCTTTTTCTTTTTCTTTATATACTTTATATAAAGTTTCTCTGTATTCCGTTTTTGAATATTCATCTTCTTTTTCTGTATACGAACTTTCTTTTTTATCTTTTTCATTCCTAACTGAATCTATTATTTTTGCTTTTCTATCTATTTGATCTGTTTTATAATTTACCCATTTTGAAAATTCTCTATATATGTATTGTCTATCATATTCAAATGTGCTTAATATTTCTTGTATCATATCTATAAATATATAGTATTGTTCATTCGTAGCTAATCCCTCTCTATTAGCCATATCAACCAACTTATTGTTTTCATTTCTCCCAATATTAATCCATCCAATTAACTGATATGGAAGCACTCTCCAATTACCACTTAGATGACTAATACCAGCAGG
The DNA here is from genome assembly GCA_015056545.1 of Clostridiales bacterium. Taxonomy (GTDB): domain Bacteria; phylum Bacillota; class Clostridia; order TANB77; family SIG350; genus SIG350. The sequence goes on from SVGE01000012.1 coordinate 11,553, forward strand.
GCTTTTTTGTGCTCTTAATCCCATATTCAGCCAATCATACATCCCATCATCTTTTTCTCCATAAGGTCTTACTTTAAAATTATCCCTATAAAGTTTTATTCCTGAAAAATTGTTTAATAATTCTTTTCTTTTTCTTGCATTTACTTTTTTTATTATTTCTATTTCACCATTTCCAGACTTCAGAAAATACATAATACAAGAAAAAGGTCCAACTTGTTTTATTCTATCTATTTCATAGTCCTTAAAAACTTTATCAACAACTAAATTAACTTCAATCTCTTTTTCATAACTCCCTTTACTATAGTTATTGCTGTTGAATGCTCCTCTTTTCCAAAATTCATCTAGATTAAATTCGTATTCTTTTTCATTTAGTTCTCTTTTTATAGTTTTAACATTAATATCAACTTCATTTCTTCGTAGCAATACTTTAATATTATTATCTCCATCATAATTTGCTTTTATTCTATAATCATAATCTTCAATTTCAATATTTCTTGTAACATAATTTAAATTTTTATTATATCCATTCTCTATATGTACATCAAATGTATCTACATTTCCTAATGGATTAATACTTTGTATATTACTGTTAACTTTATTAAATAATCTTTCATTCCATTCTTCTCGTGTTGGACTTAATATAATCATCGTTCCGGAATTCCAATTATATTTTTTTATTTTTTTAAACGATTCATTACCTATTTTATTTTTTATAATCTCTGTATAACTTGTATCGTTTTTCTCATCCAGATTTGCTTTTATTTCATTTAATAATTCTACATTATCAAATTGCTTCCAATCTATACTCCACTCAATTAATTTATCATTTATATCTTTAGTATAGACATGTGTTTTTAAAGATAATTTTTCTAAAGCAAATCTTCCTATACCTTTTGCTCCTGTTTTTATTCTTCCTTTTTTGCTATACATATTTTTTTCTTTATCACTAGTCGCTATATTCATCCACGTTGTTTTCATTATTTCTTTAGTCATTCCAGTTCCATTGTCAACAACAATAATTTCATTTTTTGAAAACAATATTTCCTGTAAATCATTAATTTCACTTTCAGTTAATCCTTCTTTTTTTATTAATTTATCGTTCTTCTCTTCATAGAAATTTAATACATAAGCTAATTCATCTTTTTTTAAATAACGCTCTAAATATGTATATGTTGTATTTTTTAATATATTAGGAAATGGCATATTAAATTTTATATATACACATTCTGCATCAGCATCATATGCATTTTTTATTAATTCTACAATTGCTCCATCAACAGCTGAAATATTTTCTCTTCCTATTAATTTTGCAGCTTTAGCACCGACTCTAAATTCTATTTGTTCCATTTATAACTCCTTTAAAACATATATTCATTAATATCCTTTGATGTTATTCTTAATGAATTTCCACTTGCATTTATTCCTTTTCCTTCTATATAACTAAAAAATTCTTTACTCTTTAGTATTTTTTCTGCTTCCTCTAAAGTTTTATCTTTTTTAGCAATTATGTATATTCCTGAATATGGTATATTACTTGCGGGTAATATTTTAGTTCGCACTTCATCTGTTATTACAGTAGATAATAATAACTTTTGATTACTGCTATTTCTTAATGCTTGACTTCTACCATATTCAAACCATTTTGCACTTTTATCCGATTTTCTCTTATCTAAATCTTCTTTAAATTTTCTTAAATATTCACATGTATTAGGAAATTTCTTTTCAAATTCCTCTGTACTATATCTCATTAACTCATTATTTTGATTATAGTAGTATGGGAATATTATTTTTTCTTTTACTGCTTTATTAAATGTTTTTGGACTTATAGTATTTTTTAATACTTTTTTTTCAATTATCCCACCTATTTTAGGATATATATACTTATCATCTTCTATAAAATCTCTTATAACATAAGCGTCATTATATAAAGTTGCAATCGTATTAGATGCACAAAAATAATCACCAAATCTATTCTTTTTATTTTTATTTTTTATTTTAGCTTTAAAAACCCATTTATCTTCTAATTCATTCTTTTTTAGATTTATTGTTCTTTGTTTATTAATATCAATATATTCTAGATTTTCATAATTACTATTCTTCTCTAATATCATAGTTACTGAAGAAACCAATCTATTAGTTCCTTTATCATTAGTTGATTTATCAAATAATTTTGTAATTGTATAATCATATATTTTTGTAATATGTGGTTTAATAAATTCCCTCAATTCATTTGCAAAAACATTCTTGAATATACTACTAGGAATTAAATAAGCCATTTTACCATTATTTTTTAATGATTTTATACTTTTTTCAATAAAAGCATAACAATAATCGAACTTCCCTTTTTTACAAGTTTCGAAATTTTTCCTGATATAATCCCTATCTTCTAAAGCTAACGATTTATATTTTATATATGGTGGGTTTCCAACAACAAAGTCAAATTCCTGTTTATTATTACTCTTTAGTGCATCTTTATGCATTATATTAACCCAATCTATTCTTTCTATATTATATTGTTTTAATATAATATTTAAATTTTTTTTACATTTATCATATTGTTCTTGGTCATATTCAATAGCATATATATCCTTATTTAGACCTTCTTTTATTTTATCTTTAGAAAATTTATTTTTAAGACAATCTTCTATATATCTTTTTACCACTTCTTGTAAAATATGACCATCTCCACATGAATTTTCCATTATTTTTTTTCCAAATAAATTTTCTTTATAATCACACCAATCTAATAATTGTTTAACATTCTTAGTTGGTGTAAATACTTGACATAAATTTCTATAATCATTTTTCATTTTTTCACCTTATATTATTCTATTCATAATACCCTATATAATTTTACTTTTATAATATTTATATTAGTAATATTCTTCAAATTTTTAATCGTTATTTTAAAATATTTCTTGTTACATTTTTATTCAATCCCAATTACTTTTCTTAATATTATTATATAAGCTTTTTAATCTTTCATTATTCAAATATAATATATCATATTTTTCCTTTTCACTCAACCAATATATATTTTTTCATATTTTATTATTAGTATTTATATTCTTCTTTATCTTCTGCTACCATTAATACATTCTCTTGTTTATTAAATATTTCTTCCATAATACCATTTTTCATATCTGCTATATTATAAATGTTATTCATTTGATTAAATGTTTCTTCTAAATTATGTCTTGCACTATTCCATCCTTTACCATCTGTAATCCAAACAAAAACAACATCATACATATTTTTAATTTCTGAATCAATCATTTTATAGCTTCTAGCAGTTTCATTTAATTTTGAGCCTTGAGTTGAATAAAAGTTTGTTTCTATTACATATAATTTTTTATCAGTTTTAACAACAAAATCAAATCTCTTCTCTGCATTTTTATTTTCATTATCTCCTTTTAATTTTTGTTCTATATGTGATAAATCAATTCCCCATTTTTTCTTTATATCTGTTTTTGTATATTCTTTAAAATAATTATAATCTTTAACTAGTCCTGCTTTTAAAAGATAACTCTCAACTAAATCTTCCATTGCATCTCCAGTTCTTCCTTTTCTTCCGTGAGAGTCCAATCCTACTTCTACTCCTGTAACATAATCAAATACACTAGAAATTAGATGATTTTTTAATAAATCAAATATTCCTGTTTTTCTCATAAACATTGTATAATCATCTAATGAATAATTTTTCTCTTTGAAATTATAATAATAATCTTGAATAGCATCCTTTATAATTATTATATTCTCTCTTTTTGCAATTAATATAGGTATCACTTTTAATACATTTGGATATTCTTTTATTAATGCTTTAAAATCCGCTTCTATATCTTTACTTCCTATTAATCCATTTAATAAATTTAATTCATTTTTTATTTTATTAACATTTGAATATACCTTATCAAAATCTGTATAATATCTCCAACTAGCTATACTATCTTCAAAAGTAGATAACCATTCATTAAAATTCCTACTCATACTTGTCCCCCTATAATTCTTCATATCTTCTTATAGATATATCAAGATACTCTTTTTCTTTATCTATCCCTATATAATTTCTATTTAATCTTTTAGCAGCTATTCCTGTAGTTCCACTTCCACTGAAAGGATCTAGTATTAAATCATTTTCATTTGTAGATGCTAAAATTATTTTTTCTAATAATTCTAATGGTTTTTGAGTTGGATGTTTTCCAAATCTTTTTTCTGATGGCTTTGTTAAACTTGTTGTCCAAACATCTTTCATTTGTTTATTATTATTAAGTTCTTTCATTAATTTATAATTAAACTTATATTTTGCTTTTTTTATATCTTTTCTTGCCCATAAAACTGTTTCTGTTGAATGTGTAAATGTTTTACAAGCTAAATTAGGTGGTGGATTAGTTTTTTGCCAAGTAATATTATTTATTATTTTAAATCCTTCTTCTTCAAGAGCCATACCAATTGAATAAATGTTATGCAATGTACCACTTATCCAAATTGTTCCTTCATCTTTTAATAATCTATAACATTCTTTTATCCACTTACGATTGAATTCGTGTTTTTCTTGTACTGATATTTGTTTATCCCATTCTCCTTTATTTACACTAACCATTTTTCCGCTACTGCAAGTAATACCATTGCTTGATAAAAAATATGGTGGGTCTGCAAATATCATATCAAATGTTTTTGCTTCCATTTGCTTTGTTGCTTCAAATACATCTTCATTTATTAATTTAAAATCTTCTTTATTAAAATAATAATTTCTTTCGTACATCTTTTCTCCTAATAGTTAATTATTAATAATTCTGAAATCTTTCCTCTGTTATTTCCATTTGCATTTATCATTCTATTAGCTTGTAATTCATTAATATTAAATCCATTATATATGTCATCAAAAAATGTATCTTGTTCATTTACATTTTTAGGATTAGAATTACTTAACATTAATTTAGCTTCTTTAGTATCTAGCATTCTATAATATGAAGCCAATTGTTTTTGGTCATTATCATTAAAATCATCTTTTGTATATGATGTAAATCCTGATGTTACACTTAATGGTCTATATGGTGGGTCAAAATATACAAAAGTATTTTTATCTACTATCGCTTCTGTTTTTTGATAATCTTCACAAATGAATTCTACATTTGCTATTAGTTTTGATAATGCAACTAGATTCCCTTCATCACATATTGTAGGTTTTTTATATTTTCCCATCGGAACATTAAAATCACCTTTTTGATTTACTCTATATAATCCATTAAAACAAGTTCTATTTAAGAATATAAATTCTGCAGCTCTTTTTACTGATAATTTTCCTTCTTTTATTTCAATAGAATTGTATTCATCTCTAACCTCATAATAATATTTTTTTCTATCTTCTTGTTCTAATGAAATGAATTTATCTTCATATATCTTTAACTTATTTATTAATTCTTCTACATCTGTTTTTATAACATTATAGGCATTTATTAAGTCTTTATTAGTATCATAAGCATATGCTTGTTTAACATCATATTTTTGTAATATATCTATTAATATAGCTCCTCCACCAACGAATGGTTCTACATATTTTTCTATAACACCTATTTTTAAATCCTGTGGGTAATATTTTGATATTTGTGGAATTAAACTTCCTTTTCCTCCTGCCCACTTAACAAATGGTCTAACTTTCATTCTCATCATCCTTTTTCCATTTTTGTTGAACCTATTTTATCATACTATTAATAAAATTGGAATAAATAGTTGATAACTTTTTAAATCCGCTTCTTTATAAGTTTTTTTATTTCATTTTCGAGTAATGAACTCACACTCTAACATCAAAAATAACACTCAAAACATCTTTATTAGCTTTTGAGTGTTATCTTGCTATTTCAAGTGTAATTTTTGCACTTTGAAACTCGATTTTTATTTTTTTATATTTAATTATATTAAATATAAATCTTCAAGCTCAACTAATCTAATATCCTCTCTTCCTTTAATAGACTCTTTTAACTCATTTGTATAACCACTTTTTGAAAAAAGAAAATAATATTTATTTTTTATTTGACTAAATATTGCTTGATTTGCTCTTTCTTCTAATATCTTAAATATGTCTTTTCCAACAGCATCATTCTCCCATTTGCACTCAGCAAAAATTGCACTTTCCACGTTATATGCTAGTATATCAATTTCTTCGTCTTTTTTCTTTTCGCTATTATTCCAACTAACCCCTCCTATTTCATCAAATATTAAAATATCATCTAATTTTGATTGTTTTTGCAACTCTATTAAATAATCAATACACATGTTTTCAAAAACATCTTTTCCAATAAAATTGTTAATATCATCCATTATACTATTATATAATGTTTCATTTTTTTGTGTTTCAATTAATAATTTTTTTCTATAAATATATTTATACCAAAAGGCAATATAATTATCAGCTATCTTATAACAATCTTTCTTTTTGTTTTTTTGATTATATACATCTTTTTTATTGTATACTATCTTCAATCTTTCTAAATCATTAACTATTTCTTTTGCTTTTTGTAGATCAATGCTAGACTTTTGTGCTATATCATTTAATTTTGTATTCCCTTTTGCAATTTCCTCAAGTACTTTTTCATATTCATAATATTTTTTCAGTTCTTGCTTTAATAAATTTTCTGTTTCGTTATATAAAAAACTGTCTTTGTTTAAAACTAAATCCATTATATTTTCTTTAAAACTTTTCTTAACATCTATTTTCTCTAATCTATTTGGTATACCATCAAAAATAGAATAGAACATTACTTTTTCTTTTAATTCAAAATTATCATAAAATTTCTGACACCTATAATATTTTAAAGGTTCTATTTCTTTTTGATATGTTTGCCTTCCATATAAAGGCATTTCATGGCTTAAAATTTCTTCTTTAAAACTCATTGAAGAACTCATTAAAATTATTTTTAACTTTTTATCTTTTAACTTATGATCTATTATATTTTGAAATATAGAACTAATCCCACTTTCTATTTCCGCCAAATATTGATATTCATCAATTATTAAAACCATTTTTTCATTTTCTATATTTTCACTAATATATTCTAATGCTTCATTCCAATTTTTAAAATAAAATGTTGGTGCATTTTTTTGTAAGAATAATATTGCTAAACACAGTTCTTCTCTTGTAAGTTTTTTATAATTAATTAAAAAGTTAAAATCAGTTTTTATCTCATGCCCTTTCTCCATATAGAAATCTTTTACTCTTATCAATATATTTCTCGCATCATGACATGTAATTACTTCATTATATTTCTCGCTTTCATCTTTTGTAATTAAATTGTTCTCTAATCCATATGAAATATATTCCGTTGCCCACCCATAATCTTTTTTTATTATAGGACTAATGTAATTCTCTTGCCCAAATGTGTCTATAATACTTATACAAATAATCTTAATTAGTTCTGCTAAAGTTACTAAATAATTTGGCTTATATGTATTGTCTTCATATCCAAATACTATTCCAATTTTAGTCAAATATTCAATTATATGTGAATAATTCATATCTTTTCTATCAACATATTCACTTTTAGAAAAGAAATTATACACTTTATCTGAAAAATTTTGTAATGCTTGTTCTCTATTATTGTTTTGTGCTGTATAAAATATATTAGATTTATCCTCACAAAATTTCTTTATTAGCTCTGTTTTTCCTACTCTTCTTCTTCCATATATTATAACTAGTTCAAATTTCTCACTTTGATAAATCTTATTTAAAAAATCTATTTCTTCTTCTCTACCTACAAACATGTTTTCCTCCTATATTGGTAGTATTTTAATCCAAGTTAATACTTTTAATATTACAAAAACTAATTGTGCTTATTAATTTATACATTTTTCATCCTTTTGTTGAATTATATCATCTTTTGTCTATTGTTGTCTACGGGTATATTTTGTCGAATTTTGTCGAATGGTTAGTATATATTTCTTTCATCATCTTCATCTCTTATATATCTATTATCTATATATCTTATTCTCTTATATCTAATATCTATTCTCTTATTGGACAATGTCCAATAAATGTCCAACAGATGTCCAATAATATTTTTTCTATAATTAATTAGCCTGTTTCCATTATATCCCTAGAATTATGTTGTAATTTTTCAAGCCAATCTCTTAACTTGTATTTATTTACTCTAATACCATTGTTACAAATATGTGGTGGAAATGTCTCATCTTTAAACCAACGATATACTGCTGTTTTCTTAAAACCAAGTTTTACAATATCCTTACAACTCATAAATAATGGTGCTTCTTCCCATTCTCTTTCCATAAAAATCTCTCCTTCTTATTTTTTCTTTTGTAATATTTTACCGCTTCTGCATGTATTATATTACAAAAATACAGTCTCATTCAATCCCATTTTGTCTCAACTTTTAAAAATACTAAAAAACTTTTTCGCATTATTTTTCAATATTTTTCTTTGTATTTCCCTTTTATATTTTCCATATATTTTATATTGTATTTTTTGTTCTCATATTTGCAAAAACTAATCTCTAAAATGCCTTATTTTAATACTATTACAAGTTTTTTTATATTTGACAAATTGCTAATTAAGAGTTTTAATATACACAATAAAATTGAAATTAAGGAGGGATTTTTGTTGGGTAAAAGAGGTAAAAACGAAGGAAGTATTTATCAGAGGAAAGATGGTCGTTGGGTTGCACAAATGCAAATAGGTTGGACACCAAATGGTAATAGAAGGTTTGTTACTTATTATGGTAAAACTAGAAGAGAAGTTGCTACTAAATTAGAAAATTCATTATCTGAAGTAAATAAACGAATATTTATTGAGCCTTCTAAAATTACATATGAAGAATGGCTTTGGACTTGGATGGAAACATATAAGCGAACTACTGTAAGTGAAAGTACTTATGCTAGATATATTTCATTAATACATAATCACATTTTACCTAATTTAAGTAAAATAAAACTGCAAGATATTAAGCCTATGCATATTCAAAAAGTATATAACATATGTGTAGATAAAAACTTATCTGGATCAGCAATTAAACATATACATACTGTTTTTAAGCAATCACTTGAACAAGCTATAAATCAAGACCTTATATATACTAATCCTGCACAAAAAACTATTAGACCACCTATTAGACATAAATTAGTATCATCATTAACATTAGAACAGCAACAAAGATTAATTTCTGTTCTTGGAGATGATACAATTAGTACATTAATTAAATTAGCAATGGGAACTGGTGCTAGACTTGGAGAATTACTTGGTCTTAAATGGGAAAACATTGATTTTGAAAATATGGAAATACATATTGTACAAGGATTAGTTCGTTCATATTCTATAGATAATGAAACACATAAAGTACATCATGTTTCTTCTAAACTATCTAAATTAAAAACAGATTCAAGTTTAAGAACTATACCACTTACAAATTATCTTGCAAAAACTTTAAAGAAATATAGGAGAGAACAAAATAAATATATTAATACATTTAATGATAATATTGCACCTTTTCCTGACCTGGTATTTTTAAGTGAAAGTGGCACTTATCTTGATCCTTCAAATGTAAGAAAAAAATATGCCAACTTTCTTAAAGAAGCTGACATACCATTTATAAAGTTTCATGCATTAAGACATACTTTTGCTACTAGAATATTAGAAGCTAATGTTCATCCTAAAGTTGCACAAGATTTACTTGGACATAGTACATCTTCTACAACACTTGATATATATTCTCATGTATTACCTAACCAGAAAAGAGAAGCTATAGCAAAATTAGAAGGAATCATTTAAAAATTCTACAGGAATATTATAAATCTCCAAACATATAAAAAACCTCACAAATCTTATCGCTGTGAGGTTTTACTCAAATTTTTGTAATCCATTCTATTTATTTTATTTACGAATTGTTTTGAGTAATATAATATTTTTTTATTATTCCATTCATTTCATTTAATGGAATCTCAAATACAAATTCTCTAGCCGCACCACTTGCTATAGCATATCTTGGAATAACAATACATAACTTACCTTCTGTAAAATACCATGAATCATTTTGTCTTATGTAATATTCTATTGTATCCATATAATTTAAATCATTATCAACAACTTCTTCATATCTAGAATCTTTTTTTAATTGTTCTAAAATTATTTTTTTGCTTTCATATATATATTTTTCTTTATTATTTACTAGAGTTTTCCAGTCTAACAATTCTCCAGTTGTTAAATCAAAAGTATATCCTAATGTTTCAGTTTGACTTGTTACACCAAATACACATACTACATCAAGAGTAAAACTTATTGTATTTTTACTTATATTAGTATTAGTAAAAGCTAAATATAAAGGATAGTTAAATCCTGGATCATCATTTATTGGTCCTGTACCACTACCAGCATAACGAATATAATATTTTTGTAATATTTCTTCTAACTGCTTTTCAATTTTTGTTGTTATAGAAGCATCCAAGCCAGTTATTTTGGGAACTATTGTTGTATATTCTAGATTTGTTCTAATTATTTCAGTTTTTTCGTTATATTCAACTTTAACATTACCAGAATAAGAATAATTTTCATCAGGTGTATTAGTATCTTTTATTTTTATCAAGTATAATTGAGCAGCAATTCTAGCAAAGGCAGTATTCTCTTCAGCTAAATAAACTATATCATCATATTCACAAGGAATTATTTCCTCTCCAGTTATTTTAATAATTCCATAGTGACGAGATTTTACATTATTTCCATTAACATCCTTATATGGCAATTCTTTAATCTCTAATACTTTAAAGTATTCATCATTTATTCTTTCTATCTTATCATAGATACATGAAACTACTTCATTTCCGTTTCTATTTATATATCCACATTTACCATCTTTAATTACTTTTGCCATTCCTTCACTAAAAGTATAAGCAGAGTCATAAATAAAAGATATCACTTCATTTCCGTTTTCATCAATATAACCCCATTTGTTATCTTTTTTTACAGCAGCCAACCCTTCATTAAAGTCACTTACTTCATCATAAAGATTGTTTATAGAAATAATATTTTCACCCTTTGCATTTATAAATCCAAATTTATCATCTTTCATGAAACGTGCCATTCCGTTATTAAAGTCATATATATATTCATAATCATCAAATATTATTTCGTTTCCTTCTTTATCTATATAAACCCATTTATCATCTTTACATACACGTGCAAAACCTTCAGAAAATGTATAAGCATAATCATAAATACAAGGAATCACTTCTTTTCCATTTCTATTTATATATCCATATTTTCCATTTTTAATTACTTTTGCCATTCCTTCAAAAAATAAATATTCTCTTTCTTCATACTCGTCATATACAATACCTTCATAATCAGCATATGAAAATTCATCATATATACAAGGAACAACTATTTTTCCTGTTTCATTTATAATTCCTATCTTATTATCTTTTTTTACAATAATAAAGCTTTTATCATTATCTAAATTCATATAATAATCGTCACCATATAATACTTCATCATATGTTAAAGGAACTATCTCTTTACCAACTTTATTAATAACACCATATTTTCCTTCATTACGCACTACAGCCAATTTTCCGTTAAAACTAGTAGCATAATCATAAATAAAAGGTATTACTTCATTTCCTTCTTTATCTATATAACCCCATTTATTATCTTTTTTTACAGCAGCCACCTCTTGTTTAAAATCTCTTGCATCATCATAAATTCCATCAACATAAGAGTCCCCAGAAGTAGTAATTGAAGGGATTATTGGTTCTCCTGTATTTTTTATAAAATTATATTTCCCTCCATATTCTACTCTAGCAACTTCTTCTGAAAAAGAAGATATATAATTATAACCACGATGTATAACACCTTGATCTCCAGTTTTTGTAATATTATTACCTTCTTTATCCATAATAAAATATTCTCCATATGAATCTTCAAATATTAGAACATTTTCCCCACCATCGTTAATATTTGATGAATAAAAAGGTAATTCAATTACTTCAATTTTTGATTCCTTATTATTTTCTTTTTGTAAAATATCACTGTTTATATTGTCTTTACCCTTTAAAAATAATATACAACCCACAGCAGTAATAGCTATTACTGCAACAATAATTAATATAATTACCCATCTTTTAGTCTTTATCATATAATATTCCTCCTAAAATAGTTTCTTCATATGTGCTTCTCTTTTTTCAACATTATAATATCATATGTACTTTATTATTACAAGCAATTAATTTATCATTGTAAACATTTCCATATCTTCTCTATTTTTTCTCTGTTTGACTGTCAAATGACTGTCAATGGTAGCTATTTTATATAATTTGCAAACATACAAAAACCTCACAAGCCTTATGACTGTGAGGTTTCACTTTAAATTTTGGTTGCGGGGGCTGGACTTGAACCAACGACCTTCGGGTTATGAGCCCGACGAGCTACCAACTGCTCTACCCCGCGATTTACTGTTATAGTATAGTACTAATTCATTCCTTTGTCAAGTACATTTTATTGAATTTTTGGTATATTTTATAAATTTCTTCCTGTTTTCGACAATTTTACTATATTACAGCATTCCTTTTATTCTATTTTTTCTTATTTTCAATAACTTTTCCTATTATTTCTAATTCATCTTCTTCCGCTACTTTAATATCACTATATTCTTTATTATATGCAGATAATTTAATTTTATATCCATTTAATTTATATTTTCTTACTAAAATTTCATTGTTATATTTTGCAACAATAATATCTCCATCTTTAACTGGTGCATTTAAATCTACATATACAAATTCACCCTTATCTCCTAACTTATTCATACTGTCATCATTTAATGTAACAGCTATTACATTTCCATCATAATTAGCAGGAACAGTAACAAAATCTTTTACTTCAACAAGTGGTATTTTATTAAAGTTTATATAATTCATATATTCATAATTTTCTCTTTCTTCTTTAATAGTTTTACCAGTATAATTCCATAAATGTGTTACTGGTACACCTATAGCATCACATATTAATTTTAATGTTTTATAGCTTGGATTTCTTTCACCATTTTCAATATGAGATAAATGGCCTACATCAATTTTTGTTAATTTAGATAATTCTGTTAATGTCATATCAATTTCTTTTCTTCTTTTTCTAATAATTTTTCCTATCATAAAAACCCTCCTAATATTTTCATTCCGTTTTTTACTGCAAATATATTATATCCTTTTTTAGTCAATTTGTCTACTAGTAAATGAATATTTCTTATAATCAAATATATTTTTATAATTTGTTTATTTTTTGTCAAAAAGATATTGATTATTGTTTTAACTTATGATATATTTGTCAAAAGAGCAAACGGAGGTATTAATATGAAAAATAATATTTATGTTATTCGTAAGGAGAAAAATCTTACATTAAAACAGTTATCTGTTTTAACCAATTTATCTATTGGTTATTTGTGTCATTTAGAAAACGGTACGCGTGTAAATCCATCTATGAATACAATGGCAAAAATTTGCACAGCATTAGATGCATCATTATCTGATGTATTTAATGTTTAAATTTATATTAATTAATTTAGCAATATACATACTATAATATATTTTTATATAAATACCAAAAATCGAACTAAAAAATACTAAAAATTTATTTTAAAACATAATATAAAATAGGAAAAAATTTTTATATTATGTTTTTTAATTTTATATATAAATAATTTGCAAAATAAGTTGACATAATTTTGAGAAAAATATTGATTTTTCCATATAATTATGCTATTATTATATATGGGGAGTTATCCCCTAAAAAATAAAATAGGAGGTATTATGAATCAAATATTATATTCTGGTAAAAAGAAAAAAAATATTGAATTTAATATCAATAATAAAACAATAGCAATTATAGCCATTATATTATTTGCTATTTTAATTTTTCTTTTCTCTACAATATTTGCATATATAAATAAAAATAATACTAATATATTATCTAATGTAACAGTTTCAAATGTAGTATTATCTGATTTATCTAAAGAAGAAGCTATTAGTAAACTTGAAACAGAACTTTCTGCATCTGATATACCTGACTTTTTGGATATAACTGTTGATGGAATAACATATAAAGTTGATGCAACTGAGTTACAAATTACTTATGATTACACCTCTACTTATGAAAAAGCATATAACATAGGTAGAAATAGTAATATAATAGTTAATAATTATACAATTCTAAAAACAGTACTATTTGGAACAAATATTAGTCCTGTATGTATTATAGAACAAACAAGTTTAGATAATTTAGTAAAAGAATTAGAATCAAATTTAAATATTGAGAATATTGCAATAGACCAAACATATAAAATAGAAGACGATATATTATATGTTACACAAGGAACTGATGGATATTCATTAGATAAAGAACAATTAAAATTACAATTAGCAAATGCTTATGCTACTAATGATTATACAAATATATCAACAAGTGTTATTCAAAAAACAGCTGAAAAAATTGATATAGATAAATTATATGCTAGTGTGCACACAGAACCAATAGATGCACAAAAAGTTAATCAAAATGGTGAAATTATATTTGTAAAAGGAAAAGAAGGAATTACTTTTGATATTGAGAATGCTAAAAATATGGTAGCAAATACATCTAATAATACAATTGAAATTCCTATAATAAAAACAGAGCCATCTGTTACAAATGAAATGATTATGGAAGATATGTTTAATGATATTTTAGCTACATATACAACAGGATTTGATAAAACAAATACTAATAGAGCTGAAAATATTAAATTAGCTGTAAATAAAATAAATGGAACAATATTATTACCTGAAGATGAATTCTCATTTAATAATATTGTAGGTGATAGAACAGAATTAGCTGGATTTAAATTAGCAAATGTATATTCAAATGGTAAAATTGAAGAAGGTATTGGCGGAGGTGTATGTCAAGTTTCTTCAACATTATATAATGTAGCTTTATTAAGTAATCTACAAATTACAGAAAGAAGAAATCATACATATCAAGTTTCATATGTACCACTTGGTCAAGATGCAACTGTATCATATGGAACAATTGATTTAAAATTCAAAAATAATAGAGTAACTCCTGTAAAAATAGTTGCAGAAGTAAGTGAAGATATTATAAAAATAAATATATTAGGAACAAAATCAATTAATGATTATGATGTTAAAATTGAAAATAAAACTACTCAAACAACTGAGTTTATAGTAAAAGAAACTCAAGTAGATACTCTAAATAAAGGAAAAACAAATATTACACAAAAAGGTATGAATGGTTACACAGTTGAAACATATAAAGTATTATACAAAGATGCTATTGAAAACAGTAGACAATTAATCACAACAAGTACATATATGCCTTTAGAACAATTAGTAGAAGTAGGAACAAAACAAGCTTCTACTACAAACAAAAAACCTAATAAAAACAATAATAGTAGTAATAAAAATAATGGTTCTACTAATACAGGAACTACTACCCCTACAACTCCTACTCAACCTACTGTTCCTGATGAACCATATACACCACCAACACTTCCACCAGGTTGGGATGTTCCAGAAAACCCATATAACTAAAATATATTATTAAAGCATAGAATATAAAAGTTCTATGCTTTTTATTTTACAATATATTTATTTCTTTTTACTTAAAGTAATTTTTTCACTTATCTCAACACCCGCTACTGTCATATATTTAATCTCAACAGTATCTAAAGGTTTTTTAGTATATAAATATTTTCTTAGTTCTACCATTGTATTTAATATATTCCCATCTATTGAAAGTAATATATCTCCTACTTTCATTTTACTATTTTTCAATGGTCCAAACTTATCTATATTAGCTATGCAAATACCATCATCTACAACCATATTTGAATTTAAATAACCTAATAATTTATTGTCATAAGCAAATATACCTAAATATGCTTCTTCAAAACTACCATTATTAATATATGATTCAATTATAGGTTTAATAATATTTATTGGAATAGCAAAACCAATTCCTTCTGCCCCAGTAACTTTAATTGTATTAATACCTATTACTTCCCCTTTTGAATTAATAAGAGGTCCTCCACTATTTCCAGAATTTATTGCTGCATCTGTTTGTATTAGATCTTGCATATAACTAACCAAGCTACCCTCCCCAATTTTTATAGTTCTATTTAATGCACTAATAATACCTGAAGTAATTGTTCTTTGAAAATCCATTCCTAAAGGATTTCCAATTGCATATGCTGCTTCTCCTAAATTTAATGTATCAGAATCACCTAATATACTTACATCTAAATTAACTGCATTTATCTTCACTATAGCTAAATCCAATACTTCATCAACCCATTTAGTAATACCATCATATGAACTTCCATTTTCTAAAGTTACAATTACCTTATTGTTTATACTTCCAGCAACATGTTGATTTGTAACAATATATCCATCTGAACTTACAATTATTCCGCTTCCCATATTCATACTTGCACTTGAGTTATTATCAAATATACTACTACTATCTATATTAAGCACAGATATACCTACAACAGATTTTATGCTTTGATTAAAAATACTTGATGTATCACTATTTTGTTTTGTATTTGGCAATATACTATTTTCTTCATTTTGAGTATAGCTTATTTTTTGATTTGAATTTATATTGTTTTGATTATTATTTTGACTATTAAAATATATCCATGTGCCTCCAAATGTTACTAAACTAGAAATAACACAAGCTATCACCATTTTAAAAATTCCATTTTTCTTTTTATATGTGTACATATTTTCACCCGATAATATTATTTCCACATATTAGAAATCTAAACTTTATTTTATCAAAAAAGTAAAGAAGCATTCATTTTTAAAAAAATGCTTCTAAATCAAAAGTTTAATAATGTGTTCTTAATTCGTACACTATAATCTTTTCTTTATTTATTCCAACATCCGTATCAAACAAAGCAAATTCAACAATTACATTTTGCAAATTATAATTTACGATGTATTCATAAATTAAATCAAAATATGGGATATGATTTAATTTTTTATCGAATATATCTGTTTTATAATTAAAAGTAGGATTTTTTAAAGCATCCCTTACTGATGCAGTTGGATCTACAGATAATATTGCATAAACATCTCCATTTGATAATATTTCTATTTCTCCTACTAATATTTGATTTTTTACATAATTTGCTGAACTCACATTAATTGTGAATAAACTATAACCACTTATTTCTTTTAAAACATCTTTTTCTTCAACTTTTAATTTAAAAATTCCTCCTGCTTTAGTTTTATCACGAATAGCATAATACTTTGCAGGATAACAAGTTAAAAATTTTTTTACCTTCTCATATTCTTTTGCTTTAAATAATTGCTCTGGAAATTTATTTAGTCCGAGTTCACTTATTTTTTTTATGCTTTCCAGCTTATTCTTTATAATCATAAGTTTTCCTCCTAAAATTATTTAGTTTAATTATTTTTCTCTCTACCTTCTCTATTTAATCTAATATGTATTTTTAAATATTTTATCATTTTTTTAAGGTTTAATCAATGAATATGCTTAATTACAAGCATTCTTCTTAGTATTATTTTTCTAAACAAAAAATCAACCATTTTAATGATTGATTTTTATTTGGTAGAGCACACGCATCTAAAAACGAACTCTCCAATTCTTCTATTGTTGGCACTTTTAATGTCTTTTTACTTGTTTCGTTTGTAGAAAAAACAATAATAATATTATTATCATATAAATATACTCTATCTATTAATACATTTATTAATAATCTTTTGTATTTAATATCTTCAATTGAACCTTCCCTTATACTCTTTAAAAAGAATTTTATTTGTTTTTTGTCTATATAAGTCATTTCATTTTTAATTATATTTATTTCTTTTTCTATTTCTTTATATTCTAATTCAATTATATTTATTTCTTCAAATATGCTTTTTCTAACACTATCAATTTCACATACTTTTAAACTATCAATTAAATTTTTCTTTTCTATATTCTTTTTATTAAGTTGCTTTTCTAATATTTTTATATTATTATCATTTTCCATTTCTTCTGCTTTTTTCATTATACTATTTGCTATTTTTTCAATATTTTTATCTGTTAGTATATTTCTTGCTTCTCTTACAACTAAATCTTCAATATACTCTTTTGGCACACTTTTTCTATCACATTGTTTTGTCTTTGCTTTATTACATTTATAGTAATAATATGTTCTTTGTGTTTTAGATGTCCCCGAAGTTCCTGTCATCATTTCTTTACAAGTTCCACAAAATAATTTTGTTGTTAATAGATATTCTACTCTTGCTTTTTCTCTTGCTGGTGCCTTTTTATTTATATTCATTTTTTCTTTTACTTTATTAAAAGTTTCTTTATCAATAATAGGTGGTATTCCATTTTCTATTACTATATCATTATATCTATATACACCTATATATTTATCATTTGTTAATATTCTTCTTATACTACATTTATTAAAAGGTCTCCCTAGTGAGGTTGTATAACCCATTTTATTTAAATAATCAATAATATCTTTCATTGTGTAATCATCTAAATACATTGAAAAAATTTTTTTAACTATAATTGCCTTTTCTTCATCTATTATATATTTTTTCTCTTGACTTATCTTGTAACCTAATGGTATATTTCCTCCATTCGACTTACATTTCATAGCGTTTTCCCTTTGTCCTCTTACTACTTTTTGAGATAATTCTTTTGAAAAATATTCTGATGCACCATCTATAAAACTTTCAAATAAAATTCCAGACGCATCATCTGTTATTTCTTCTCTTGCTGAAAAAACTCTTACACCATTTTCTCTTAATTCTTTTTTATAAAGTAAACTATCAAGCCTATTTCTTGCAAATCTATCGAATTGATAAACAAGCACACCTTCAAATATTTTATTTTTGCTATCTTCTATCATTTTAAGAAATTGAGGCCTTTTAGCATTTGTTCCAGTTAAAGCTCTATCTATATATTCATTAATAATGGTATAACCTTTTCTTGCTGCATATTCTTTACATACTCTTAATTGTCCTTCAATAGATTGTTCTGTTTGATTATGCGAACTATATCTAGCATATATTACTACATTCATACAACTTCCCCTTTCACATATTCATACTTAGCACTTTATGTGCTAAGTATATGTTTTATATATTGTTTATTACTTTAACAGCTTTTCCTAATATTATAATATCTTCTAATTTATACACTAACTTTTCATATTCTTTATTTAAGGCAGTTAGTATAATTTTATCATTATCTATATATGCATATCTTATTAAAAATTCATCACTCTTTTTTACTTTAATTGCTAATATGTCTCCTGTTTCATATTCCGTTTGAAATAATAGCATTACTTCCGAATTTTGTGGTATTAATGGAAACATTGAATTATCTTTTACTGGAATTCCTACTGGTTTATCAATTTTATAATTAAGGTTATAATCATTTCCTATCATTTCAAGTCCAAAGTTCTCTGTAATATTTATCATTGCTTCTTCATCTATCTCTGTAAATGAAAGTAAAAATTGAGAAAGAGGTTCTTTATTCAACTCTTTCTTTATTTCCTCATAAGCAATTTTTTCAATATTATTCTCAAAAGTATTTTCGAAAGTATTTTCAAAAATTCCTAATGAAGTAATTTTGGTTATATTCTGCAATGCACTTAGTACTTCTATTACTTCTTTTGGAGCTTTATCAATATACCCTTCTAATATTAATAATCTTTCATCTACATTACATATCTCTGCTATTGTTTTTGATATTTCCTCTG
>SVGE01000013.1 GCA_015056545.1 Clostridiales bacterium
ATCTTTTGTCAACACTTTTTTTAAACTTTTTTAAACTTTTTTTACTACTTCCCTAAGTCTTTTTTTGTACTAAAAATTTAGGCTTTCTTATATTAACATCTCACTTCCTTTTTGTCAACTACTTTTTCGACTTTTTTTGTTTTTTTCTACATATTATATATTATTAAAGAAATTTAACAATTTTATACTATATTTTTCCCTTGTAATATGTCGACTATTGTAATATAATAAATTCAAATAATAAAAATAATAATTTTGGAGGAAGCATGGAAAAAATAATAAATAACAATATTAGAAATACATCAATAGTTATTTTAATAAATATACTAATTGTAGGAGTATTAGTTTTTGGAATATCTTTAATTTTTGAACCATTGTTCAATTCAATTGTAATTGGCATAATATTTTCAATAATGATTAACCTACTTTTAATAATATCATCTAATTATATATTATTAAAATTGAATGGTATAACTAAAATTTCTAATACTGAATTAAATAAAATAGATAAAATGGTAACAGAAATAGCTAAAAAACTAGATATTAATAAACCTAATATTTGTTTATTACCAGATAATAATATAAATTCAATAAGTATAGGTAGAGGTGTAAATAAATCTTTTCTATGTATTAGTAAAGGTGCATTAGATTTACTTACTAATAATGAATTAGAATATATATGTACTTTTGAAATGTTAAAAATATTAAAAAGAGCTACTTCTTTTAATACTATATCTACTGTAACCCTAGGCTTTATTCCAATTTTATCAGATAAATTCTTTAGAACTGTTTTTAAAGGAATACAAAAAAAGGGTAAAGAAAGTGAAAGCCTTATGAGATTATTAGTAACTACATTCTTTTTAATATTTGCCCCTATATTTAATAAAATAATTTTTGCTTTATCACAAAAGAATATAAATTCAATAACAGATAATGATGTTTTTTATATAACTAATTCAACTAATTATGCTATCAGTACTTTAAACAAATCTTTAGAAAATAATAAACTTAATATAATGTATAGTAGAGCTTGTGCTAATATGTTTTTTGTTAATCCTTTAATTGGACAAAAAGTATCAAAAAAATTTTGCTTTACTGAAACAATAGAATCAAGAATTGAAAAATTAAAGAAATTATAGGAGTATAAAATGAAATTTGATTTAAACTCATATTACAATAATTTTAATAATAATGTATTAATAACTAATAATATAAATCAGCATATAAATAATTCTACTATTATTAATATTAATACTATTTGTTTTAATTCAATAATAAAAAAAATAAAGAATATGCCTAATAATATAATAGTAATAATTAATTTTGAACTAATTACTACATACAAAGTATTGAGAAAACTTATTATTAATTTAGACAAAATAAATAAAATGTATTCAATTAAATATATTATAAATTTAGGAAAACAAAATTTTAATAAATTAAATGATGAATTAAATAATTTATTATTTAATTTAGTCCATGGTTTAATAACAATTAGCTTTAATACTAAAAAAGAAAAATATGAATATATATATGATATTGTATGTGATTATTTAGATAATGAATTTGCTAAAAATAATTTATGTGATTTTAAAGAAGGAAAATGTATAGCAAACAGAAATGGTGAAACTATGCATAAAGATAATGGTTGCTGCTATAATGTTAAATATGTAGGCCATTTAGATTTTAAAGTTTGTGGATATTGCACTAAACTTTCTGAAAAAGGATGCACTATAAAATGTATATCATGTAAATTTTTCACTTGTAAGTATTATAAAAAACAAGGAATATCATTTGAACCTAAATCAATATTTCTAATTAATACTTTTTTTAATAAATCACAAATATTAGTTCTTAAATATAATATATATAGAACAAAAGAAGAAATAATTAATAAACTATTAAGTGATAAATTACTTCCATATTTTTTATCACTTGCAACAAAAAGTTACTATATTAAGGAGAGTGATGAAGTTGAAAAAAATTAGAGTTGCTATTGTTGGGGCTACTGGTATGGTTGGTAGGATGTTTTTAAAAGTCTTAGAAGAAAAAAAATTACCTATTGATGAATATGTACTTTTAGCTTCTAGTCGTTCTGCTGGTAAAATTATTAAATTTATGGGAAAAGACTATGAGGTTAAACTACTATCTGAAACTTCTTTTGACTCAGGATTTGATTATGCTCTATTTTCAGCAGGTGGAGCTACTAGTTTAAAATATGCTCCAATTGCTGCATCAAAAGGATGCATTGTTATAGATAATAGTAGTGCATTTAGAATGGATAAAGATGTTCCTCTAGTTGTTCCTGAAGTAAATCCAGAAGATATTAAACAAAATAAAGGAATTATTGCAAATCCAAATTGTTCTACAATTCAAGCGGTTGTTCCTTTAAAACCGCTTCATGATAAATATCAAATAAAAAGAATTGTATACTCTACATATCAAGCAGTATCAGGTGCTGGTATTAAAGGATATACAGATTTAGAAAATGGAATAAAAGATATTCCACCACAAAAATTTCCTTATCCAATATTCAGTAATTGTATTCCACATATAGACGATTTTATGGATAATGGATACACAAAAGAAGAAATGAAAATGGTTAATGAAACTAGAAAAATACTTCATGATGATAATATCGCAATAACAGCTACTACTGTTAGAATTCCTGTTTTTAATTCACATAGTGAATCAATTAATATAGAATTTGAAAATGAATTTGATTTATTTGAATTAAAACAACTTCTTGCAAATTCACCTGGCATAATTGTTCAAGATGATACAAAAAATAATATTTATCCTATGCCACTTAATTCAAATGGAACAGATGAAGTTTATGTTGGTAGAATAAGAAGAGACTTCTCTGTTACAAACGGAATTAATATTTGGGTTGTTGCAGATAATATTAGAAAAGGAGCTGCATCAAATGCAGTACAAATATTAGAGAAAATGTTATAACATAAAAAAGAGTGTCAGTTTGACACTCTTTTTTGTCTGTACCTACTACCGATAAATCTTTCAAATTCTTTATCCGTAAGTTTTGTACGAGATAATTTATGTTTCTTTAACATAATAAAAGATGTAATTGCTTCAATTATATGAGAAACACCAATTACTATTATTCCACATATAATTCCTAATTTAATCATATTGTTTCTCCCTTTTCTCTTTGTATTCATATATTATATCAACTACATCGACTATAATACCTGTAAATAAGACTAAGCCTATTACTATTAATACTAATTTAAACATGTTTCCTTCTCCTTATTATTCTTATCATGTAGCTTTCTAATATATTTAGCCATACTTGAATCTTTTCCATATTCTTTCTCTGCAATTTTAATATACTTTTTCTCACTTAATGGTATTATTATACCATTAGTTACAGGAATTACAGATATTAAAATTCCAAATATAATAGGTCCTATAGCAATATGACAATATATCAAACTTACTGCTAATGCTACAATTGGAATAAAATATATTATTCCAACTACTTTTAATACATGCGCTGTCCGTGCAATTGGAACATTAGAACCATCTTTAAATATATATTTAGTTAGCATTTTTACTCCAAAGAAAAGCACTGCTACTTCAATATACACCATGCCTACTAAGATTAATACAAGTTGCCACATAAATTTATCCCTCCTAGAAATTATTCTATTCCTTTTATGTCTTTAAAAATGAATTTAAATACTGCTCCACACAAAAACATTGATGCTAACACTATTGCACTACTATATAATGCTATAATGAGTAAACATATGTTAGACAATATAAAGCATTCTTCAAAAAAGATAATCGAAAAAATTATCATTATAATAGGAATTCCGTTTATTTTGAAAAAAAATCCTATTAATGCTTTTTTATCTTTTTTATCCAAATGTTTCTTTTCACCTTTTATAGCGATGGTAATCATAGTCCAAATAAAAATTAATCCTAAACATAGAGATAAAAGAACTCCAGCAGAATTTTTAAATAATTCAATTAAACTTCCTTTTTCGTTTTGAAAAAAGTTTATCAATACATCATAAAAAGATTTAGAAGATACTAATAACATTATCCCTAAAAACATTATTAAAACTTCCATTACAATTAAGCCTCTTCGTATTCCTTTCATTTTCTTCTCCTCCAAAATAAAATATTTTTGAATTAATTAATATTAAATTTGATATATTATATCATTAAAAATATCAAAAAGCAATACAATCCTTTTTCCCCTAGGTATCTCTCACACTTTTTAATTACTTTAATATACTATATTATACAATATAATTAAGGAGGTATTTATGAAAAAGATAAATAATACATCCACTAATTCAATTTATACAGTTGCAATAGCTGGTAATCCAAATGTAGGAAAAAGTACAATCTTTAATTCATTAACTGGTATGCATCAACACACAGGTAATTGGCCTGGAAAAACAGTAGCAAATGCTATTGGTACATTTGAATATGAAAATAACACATTTAAATTAGTAGATATTCCTGGTACATATTCAATAATGTCTAATTCTGAAGAGGAAGAAATTGCAAGAGATTATATTTGTTTTTCTAAACCAGATTGTACAATTGTAGTAGTTGACGCAACATGTTTAGAAAGAAATCTTAATTTATTTTTTCAAATTAGTGAAATTACAGATAATATTGTTTTATGTGTTAATCTTTTAGATGAAGCTAAAAGAAAAGGAATACATATTAATACAGAAACTTTATCTAAACATTTAGGTATTCCTGTTGTAGGAACAACTGCTAAAAAAAAGAAAACATTAAAAAAATTAGTTCAAACAATTAATAATATATGTGAAAATAAGATAATTTCTAAACCTAATAAAGTTAACTATTCAGATTTAATAGAAGAATGTATAAATAAACTTTCACACAGTATTGAAGAAGAATATAATATTACCCCTAAACTTAGCAGATGGATTAGTTTAAAAATTTTAGATAATAATAATAAAATATTAACTTCAATTGAAAAAAATTTAAATATAGTTATTAGAAATAATAAAATAATTAAAGATAATATTAAATATATTAATACATTATTAAAAGAAAATAATATTGAAAAAAATGAATTAAAAAATCTTATTGTTTCTAGTATAATGTTTAATTCAGAAAATATTTGTACAGATGTATGTACATTTGATAATATAGAATACAATAAAAGAGATAGAAAAATAGATAAAATATTAACTTCAAAAACTTTAGGCATACCAATAATGTTAATATTTCTTGGATTTATATTTTATCTTACAATAATTGGAGCAAATTATCCTTCTCAATTATTATCTAATTTATTTGGTTTTATTGAAACTAAATTAGTTTTTTTATTTAATTTGTTTAATTCACCTGAGTGGCTTAAAGGAATAATTATAGACGGAATGTACAAAACATTAAGCTGGGTTGTTTCAGTTATGCTTCCACCTATGGCTATATTTTTTCCACTCTTTACTTTATTAGAAGATTTAGGATATTTACCTAGAATAGCATTTAATTTAGATAAATATTTCAAAAAAGCATGTTGCAGTGGAAAACAAGCACTAACTATGTGTATGGGATTTGGTTGTAATGCAGTTGGAGTAATTGGTTGTAGAATAATTGATTCACCACGTGAAAGATTAATTGCAATTTTAACAAATGTTTTTGTTCCTTGTAATGGTCGTTTTCCTTTTCTAATAACAATAGCTACATTTTTTGTAACAGCATATTATACAGGACTATTAGCTCCATTATATTCAACTTTACTAGTTCTTGGAATTATTTTATTAGGAATATTTTTAACATTTTTAATATCTAAAATATTATCTAAAACTATTTTAAAAGGTGTCCCTTCATCATTTGTTTTAGAACTACCACCATATAGAAAACCTCAATTAACTAAAATACTTATTAGGTCAATATTAGATAGAACAATATTTGTATTGGGTAGAGCTGTATTAGTCGCTGCTCCTACAGGTATTGTAATATGGCTACTTGCCAATATTAATATTTATGATATTTCACTTTTAACACATATAGCTAATTTCTTAAATCCATTTGCATCACTTATGGGATTAGATGGATATATTCTTACTGCATTTATTTTAGGAATTCCTGCTAATGAAATTGTTCTTCCAATTATTTTAATGAGTTATTTATCTAGCTCTACTTTAATAGAAATTAATGATACATCTATGCTTCATCAAATATTAATTCAAAATGGATGGACATTACTTACTGCTATTAATGTCATGTTGTTTACATTGTTACATTTCCCTTGTAGTACAACATTAATTACTATACAAAAAGAAACTAAAGACTTTAAGTGGACTGTTTTATCTTTCATACTTCCAACTGCTTGTGGTATTATTTTATGTATGATTACAACTGGATTATATAATTTAATTAATATATTCTTTTAATTCTACAATTTTAAAATACAAATATAAAATTTTATATTTGTATTTTTCTTTATTTTTATTTTCCTTTTTGATATAATACTAATCGAGGTGAATACTATGAATAATATTCATGAAAAAAGAAGTGTTAAATCATACTTATTATCAATGTTTTTAGTTTTAATATATATCGTATCAATATTTTATACAATATGGTTTCAAGAAAACTTTGTATATTCAATTATAACAATTATAATAAATGGCATATTAGTTTTACTTACATTAAAACGTTCTATTATTGCTAGTTTAATACTTGTTATAATGAGTGGATATACTATTAGCTTTCCGACTATACTTAAAGGATTTATTGAAGGTAACATTGAACCATTACAATTTTTTATTAGCTGTCTAATAATACTTTTCTTTTTTGCAATATTTATAGATATAATAATTGAAAAAGGATTTGAAGCTAAAAATAAACCTAAAAGTTCCTTCTATTATACTGAAAAAGATTATACTCCTGGGAATAAAAAATAGAAAATTTGCCAAAATAGTCTTGTATATATATTTTTTATATTGTATAATATATCTAGTTTTTAAATAATGCAATGATTAAGAATAGTAATATATCATTTTTATATAGAGAGTTGATGGTTGGTGTAAATCAATTAAAAATATATATGAAATCTACTTATGAGCTTTTAATGAAATAAGTTAAACCAGTTGTACAGGTTAAAGTACTTTTAAGTTATACATGTTATTAATCTAAAATATATTCATTTTAGATTACATTTATATAAATTAAGGTGGTACCACGAAGATTTCGTCCTTATAGGATGAAATCTTTTTTATATATTTTTTAAGGAGGTGGATTTATGGAAGAAATAAAACTAAAAAAAGTATATCGCCATTATAAAGGTAATTATTATATAGTAGAAGATATTGCAAAAAACTCAGAAACAAATGAAGAATATGTTGCTTATCGTGCTCTTTATGGAAATACTAACGAGCTATGGATTCGACCTTTATCCATGTTCTTAGAAAAAGTGGATTCAAACAGTCCAAACAATGTAACTGGTCAATCCTATAGGTTTGAATATGCTACAGAAATTAATAAAAATTATTTATTTTAAGGAGGTAAAATTATGTTAGATATTAAATTTGTAAGAGAAAACCCTGATTTAGTTAAAGAAAATATTAAAAAGAAATTTCAAGAACATAAATTAGGTTTAGTAGATGAAGTTTTAGATTTAGATAAAAAATATCGTGAACTAATTCAAAAAGGAGATGCTTTAAGAAAAGATAGAAATTCTTTTAGTAGTGAAATTGGTAATTTAATGAGACAAGGTAAAAAAGAGGAAGCTGAAGAAATTAAGCAAAAAGTTGTTGAAATAAATAATCAATTAGTTAATAATGAAGAACTTGAAAAAGATTATTCTGAAAAAATTAAAGGAATTATGATGAGAATTCCAAATATTATACATGAGTCTGTTCCTATTGGTGAAGATGATAGTAAAAATGTTGAAGTTCAAAAATATGGTGAACCATTTGTTCCAGAATATGAAATTCCTTATCATACAGATATTATGGAAAAATTAGCTGGAATAGACTTAGATGCTGCCAGAAGAGTTGCAGGTAATGGTTTCTATTATTTAATAGGAAATATTGCTAGATTACATTCAGCAGTATTATCATATGCAAGAGATTTTATGATAAATAAAGGTTTTACTTATTGTATCCCCCCATATATGATAAGAAGCGATGTTGTAACAGGTGTTATGAGTTTTGAAGAAATGGATGCAATGATGTATAAAATTGAAGGTGAAGATTTGTATTTAATTGGTACTAGTGAGCATTCTATGATTGGTAAATTTAAAGATCAAATATTAGATAAAAATAATTTACCATATACAATGACATCATATTCTCCATGTTTTAGAAAAGAAAAAGGTGCACATGGTATTGAAGAAAGAGGTGTATATAGAATTCACCAATTTGAAAAACAAGAAATGATAGTTGTATGTGAACCTGAAGAAAGTTATGATTGGTATGATAAAATGTGGTCATATACAGTTGAATTATTTAGAAGCTTAGATATTCCTGTTAGAACATTAGAATGTTGTTCAGG
This sequence comes from Clostridiales bacterium, assembly GCA_015056545.1. Taxonomy (GTDB): domain Bacteria; phylum Bacillota; class Clostridia; order TANB77; family SIG350; genus SIG350. The sequence continues at coordinate 8,515 of SVGE01000013.1, forward strand.
AGATTTAGCTGATTTAAAATCTAAGAGTGTTGATGTTGAAGCTTGGAGTCCAAGACAACAAAAATATTTTGAAGTAGGAAGTTGTTCTAACTTAACTGATGCTCAAAGTAGAAGATTAGGAATTAGAATTAAAGGCGAAAATGGAAACTATTTTGCACATACCTTAAACAATACAGTAGTTGCTCCACCTCGTATGTTAATTGCATTACTTGAAAATAACTACAATGAAGATGGAAGTATCAATATCCCAGTTGCACTTAGACCATATATGGGCGGACTAGAGAAAATCGAAATTGTTAAATAGCATAAAATAAGCGATTCATAACGAATCGCTTATTTTTTTAGTGGTCAATATCTCCACCTTTTTTAACTTTTTCTGTTGCTTTAGTTAATTCTTTTTCTTTTGACTCAATCCAGCCAGCCTTTGCTTTCTTATTAGGTCTTAAAGCATACAATATAGCAATTAAAACAATAAATACAATAATTGAAATTAATTGATCATAGTCTAGACCTGTAACAATATTACTTCCTATAAAAGAAAGAATATATCCTACATCTAAAAGCAAAAGCATGTTAAATCCTTTCCTTGCTTTTGAAAAATCTACATTATCCCAGCCTTCTTGCTCTTCTAGCTTGTTTTTAATCCATTTCATAAATTTTACAACACCGATGCCTAAAAGAGCAAGCCAAAAGTAATAGGCTATAATGCATGACATGTTAGAATAATTGTACATTCTCAAAGGAATTAACTGAAAATCTTTCCCCAAATGATAGCCGAACATTACAATAGAACCAGTAATTATAAACCGGACAAGCCAGTTTTTAAGTTTCTTCATTCATATTCTCCTTTTCCTGTTCATCAATGTCAAAGGATAACATGTCAAGCTCACTTTTCAGTTTTGCTCCAACAACAAGAGCAAGTGATACACATACTCCAACAGCCGCTACAATACCTATTGCTACCTTTTTCTTTTTTGACATAATTTTTTCCTCCTAAAATAAAATATTTTTTTGGACTTTGTATTTTTTAATCCACATATATTATACTACTTCTTTTTATCTTATGTCAACTTATTTTTTATTTAAAAATAGCAACATTTCTTTTTTTCTGCATATAATGTATTAATCCAAATAAGGGAGGTAATAATATGTTATTAAATAGTTTTTCAAATTACTCAGATAATATTAATAAAGTTGAAGATAATTCTCAAATCTTAAACAATGAGAATAATCAAAATAATTATCAAAATTCTAATACATATAATCGCAAAAGATACAGCAGAAATGGACTTTCTAATTTATTTTCACCTCGAAATTCTTGTAATAATAATTGCTGCCAAGAAGATAATGATAATATTAATAATAATTGTCCAGGAAATAATAGAATAAGTTTTTCAAGCATATTATTTTTTGTCCTTATTTTCTTAATCATATTTAACAATAATAATTAGGAGGTGTTAATATGAACGAAATGTTTTCTAAAAAAATTTTGGATATGATATCAAAAATGGATAAAAAAGAATTAAAAGCAAATTTAGATAAAGTATCACAAGTTTTGGGTAATACTAATTCTGATGAACTAATGAAAAAATTAAAAGATGAAAAAATTATAGATTAATAAAAGGAGGCGTGTTTATGGAAGATATGTCAAATATGATAAATAAACTATCTGATATGCTTAATTCAAGTGATGCCCCAAATGACATAAAAGAAATGATAAATACCTTTACTCAAAACTCTGATTCTTCCAATAACACTGCTACTATTAGCTCTGAAGATACAAATAATACTAATAATAATATAAATATTGACATAGATATGATTTTGAAAGCCAAAAAAATAATGGAAGCAATGTCTAATACTAATGACCCAAGAAAAGATTTACTTTTATCTTTAAAACCATATGTAAAAAATTCTAAAAAAGAAAAAATTGATAAATACATAAAATTTCTAAATATATCTAAAGCTTTTGAAATAATTGGTCCTGAAATTTTAGGAAGTGATAAAAATGTTTGATATATTAGACAATTTTGATATAAATTTAATAAAAGATAAATTTCAAAACATTTCTTTTTCTTTTTTAGGATTTACTTTAGGATTTGAAGAAATTCTTATTATTTGTATTTTACTTTTTCTTTTTTTAGAAGATAATGATGATTACATATTATACTTAATATTAATATTACTTTTATTTTCATAAAAAAAGGGACTTTTTGAGTCCCTTAAAAAATTATTTACTTATGCATATACATTACATCCGCCAAAATCTACACCTTTTTCTCTTTCTGGTATAGCCATTTTAGCTTTTTTACTTCTTCTTTTTACTGTTTCTTTTAAATCTTCTTGTATCTTCTCTTGACTAGATTCTTGAACACTTGCTCTATCTCCTATTGTTTTTTCATATATTTTAACTGTTTTATCTGTTATTAAATCCCAATTGTAATTTGCTTTAACTTTATTTATTGCAGATTTAGATATTTGTTTTGCAAGTTCTTGATTAAATAAAATTTCAAGTATTGAATCTGCTAATGAATTTGCATTTCCTGCATATGATTTCATTCCATCAACACCATGTTTCACGATTTCGTTTAAACCACCTGTATCAGATACAACAGTAGGAGTACCACTTAGCATTCCCTCTAATGCAACTATTCCAAATGGTTCATATGTACTTGGAAATACTGCAACATCTATACATTTATACATTTTTGTAATTTGTTTATCATTTAATAATCCAGTAAAATACACTTTATCTGATATACCTAAATCATTTGCTTTTTGTTTTAGTTCATCCATAAAAGCACCTTTACCAGCAATTACTATTTTAACATCATTATAGTGATATTTTACTTTCATAAATGCATCAAATAAAACTTGTACACCTTTTTCTGGAACTAATCTTCCAGCAAAGAATATTATTTTTTCATTATCTGCTGCATAATTTCTTCTAAATTCCATATCTCTTTCAATACCATCAAATTTTTTAGTATTAATACCATTTGGTATTACATCTACTTTGTCAAATGGAACTTTAAATAAATTTTGTATTTCAGATTTCATAAAATAACTATTACAAATTATATTTTGTGCTTCATAACTTAATAACCATTCTGCATCATTTATATATCTTTGAAGTTCATTATGAATTCCTTTTTGTCTACCATTTTCTGTTGCATGAATTGTTGCTGTAATAGGAATATCAAAACCATGTTTTAATGCTTTTGCACTATATACAGTAAGCCAATCATGTGCATGTATTAAATCAAATTTTCCAGTAGTATTAATTAAAGATATAGCTCTTTCTGTCATACAAAAGTTTAATTGCATTATCCATTCAGTAAAAGAATTTGTATTTATCATATAATTTTTTACTCTATGAACATATACTCCTTCATCATTTTCTTCTGCTTTAGTATTTCCTTCTTGGTAAGTTATTACATGAACTTCATGTCCTTTTTCTACTAATTTTTTTGATAAATCATGTACAACCCTAGCAATTCCTCCAACTATATTAGGTGGGTATTCCCATGTTAACATTAATATTTTCATTAAAAAGACTCCTTCCTTTTGTATAACATACTATTTTTCTACAAAATATTATAATTTAAACTAACATAAAAGTAAAGAGTCTTTTAAATAAAAGACTCTTTGTAATTAAAATGTAACATTTTTGTAATATTTTTGTAATATTTACTATTTAAATTTTTGTAATAACTTGCATTTACCATTATCAAATGTAATTGTCCCTAGACTTCCATTTACTATTGTCCATTGTGGCATAGTATGTCCTATATCTATATCGTAAATAATAGGAACATTTAAATCACCTATTGCTTTTTCAATAGCATCAACATATTCAAAATCAAAATATGCATCTTCCATATGTGTTCTTCCAAATATAAATCCTTTAGTATTTTTAAACCAACCTTGCTCTCTCATGAACCATAATCTTCTATACATTTCAGCCTGTGTAAGTTCACAATTTTCTAAATGCCATATCATGCCTTCTTGAAACTTGCTTATGTAATTTTCAACATTATCCCATCTACTACCTGTATATTGTGAAATAACATCTAAACAACCTCCTATTAATCTTCCAGAAAATTCTGTTTTTTCTCCATTAAGCATTTTGCACTTACTTTCTTCTGTTAAATTAAATTGATATGTTTCATCTTCTTTGTTTTTTTCTTTCTCCCAATATGGATAATTCTCTTGAATATTATCTTCAAGATTTTCAGCTATTACAAAAGGTACAAGTAAACTTTCATGCAAAGGTTCCATTGCATATTTCCCTGCATTAGTCATTTGAATTGTTGCAATATCATATGTTGTTGTTAGATAAAATAACAATGTTGTCATATCTGAATATCCTTGTATCCATTTAGGAGTTTCATATAATTTTTCATCATTAAATATTTTTTCAACAGTAGGTAAAATTTCCATTAAAAACTCTCCACCAGTTGCACCGATTATATATTTTACATTTTTGTCTTTCCACATTTGTATAAATTCATCTACTCTATCTTCAATACTCCCACTTACACATTTAACTATTTCATTTTTAATTAATTTACCTTCAACAACTTCATAACCAAGATTTTTAAGATTCTTAACTGCTCTATCTATTTTTTCAGGTTCATTACTCATCGATGGAGCAACTATCCCTATACTATCTCCCTGTTTTAATTTATTTGGATATATTGTCATGCTATCTTCCCCCTTTGCTTGTATTATATCAAAAAGCAAGAAAAATTGATATATATATGAGAAAAAATATGAGAGCACATACTCTCATATTAAAAAACTACTTATCATCATAATCATAATCTTTATTATCAACTTCTCTTGTAGCCTCTCTAACCATTTCATCAGAAACCTCTTTTAAATCTGATAATTTAGGAGATATTCCTTTTGCTATTCTTTGAGGTGTATAACAAAAATATTTTACTGTTGCTCCTGGTTTTCCATCATAATAATCTTCTTCTAATTGTTTTCTTATTTCTTGTTCTTCCAATCTTTCTTTTTGCTTTCTTCTCTGTTCTTCAGCCTCTGGAGAATTATACATCATTTTTACCGCTTCATCTTGTCTATTATATAATCTCTCTCTAAACTCTTTCTCCATTATCTCTTTTACTTCTGGTCTTAAATCATAATCAAATCTTCTTTGAATATCAAAAAGCATATTTAAATTATCAGTACTGTCTATAATACTAAATAAAATCTCTTTATTTTCTGGCTCAAAAATATCTTCTCTTTTAATTAAATTCTTCCCAGCTATATCCATAATCTTGTTTGTTAATTTTTTATTGTTTAATAGCTCTTTTGGAATAATTTTTACTGTTTCTTCTGGATATTTTTTAACTAAATCTAATATAGCCTCTTCATTCATATCATTCCAGTTCATATTTTCTAAATCAATATCTGCCATATTAATTACCTCCTAAAAATAGTTTTTATTTTATTAATTATTTTCTGTACAAGGTTTTGTTTTTCTATTGTTTTTAGTGCTACTTCCTCTTTTATTTCATCTTTTTCTTCATTCTTAAATAGATTATCTTTATTATATTTTTCTTTCATTTCTTGTTTAAAAATTTCTTCGTTTTCTTCTAATTTGTGTTGAAATTCTATTTTTTCTTCATCATTTGCCCAATATTTCAAATATATAAGACCTAATATTGCTTGTGTTTTTGATTTTAAATTTAATTCTTCTATAGATTTTGTATAATCTAAATTAGAAACATATGTTTTAGATTTATTTTCTTCTAAAAAATCCAATACCTTTACAGGTATACAAGTTAAATATTTACTTTCCATATGTTTTAAAATATCTAATACTTCTACAGCAGCTTCTGAATATTCTACACTTACCATTATATTTCCTCCTATTAAAAAGTTTTCTATTTTCTTTTTTCATCTTCATATTACTATATTTTTTTCAATAATTCAATCCTTTAAATAAAAATACGTATATGATTTACCATACACGTATTTCTTCTTTTATTTTTTTAATATTATTTGTATATCATTTATTTCAACACCTAATTGTCTAGTTACAATAGAATATATTTGTGCAACTTTTTCACTTTCTAACTCATTTTCACTCTTAATTACAACTGTAATATTTTCACCATTAGTCATTATTACTACATCTTCAACTTCTTTTAACAGAATTAAATTTTCTGCTATCATAATATTATTTTTTAAATCAGTTATTTTTTTTATTTCTTGTTGCGCATTTAACTTTTGTTCATTAGGGATAGAAGCATTTTCAAGCATATCTTCATATGTATCAATTTGACTATCTAACATTTCATCCCTTTGATTTTTGGTTTCTGTAAAATATGTATCTTTTTCTTTTTGAACTGCAATATTGTTATTATGTTCATGAGTATTATTTGCTTGAGTATTATTCTGCTTAATTCTTTCTTGCTCATCTTTATCTACTGGTATTGTATTTACATATATTGTATCCCCTAGGTTTTCTTCAATATTTCCAGTAAGTTCTGTCTGGTATTTTAATTCAGGACTATATGTATAATTTAAATAACCTGCAACAATTAACATTAAACCAATAGCCATAAAAACAATTTGATTTTTCTTAAATATCTTGATCATAATTAACCTCCATTTAAAACTTGAACTTTATATTCACTAATATTAGTAACACTAGCAACAGCTTTAACTATTTGCTCTTTTAATTCATTATTATTATTGAAATTAGCTACAACAATAACTCCTGCTATTTTAGGTTTTTCCTCTTTTTGAATAATTATATTTTTTTCATTGTTTTTTTCTTCATAAACAACTGTTTTAGAATAATCTTTTTCAATAATATTCCTATTTCCACCTTCATTATCTGTTTCATTAGTTGTAGTTTCTTTTTCTTGTGTATCATAAATTGGCTGAATTTGTTTAGTTTCAATATAGTTTATTAAAACACTAACATTACTTACCCCACTTACTTTTTCTAGTATATTTTTTAATCTAACTTCTAAATCTTGAGTTGTTTCCTCTTCATTTAGATTTGAATTAGTTATTACTTGCTTATTATCTTCTATTTTTTCTTTATCTTCTGTAAACCATATTTGATTAATTCCAATAACAAGTATTACAAGCATAATTAATATATATACAATATTTTCGATTTTCTTTTTATCTGCTATTTCACCTTTTCTATATTTTTCAAATAATTCTTTAACCTTTTTCATATATCACCTTTTTACATTATATGTATGTTTTCTTTACTTATTTCATATATAGAAGAAAGTTTTTCTATAACTTTATTTTTTTCTTCTTCACCTATTTTATATCCCTCTTCACCTGTACTTTCATTCTGAATATTAACAACTTTAATAACTTCTACCGTATCTTCTTTTTCTACTGCATTTGTAATCTTAAATGATATATTTTTTATACTTTCATAATTCTTATTTTCATTTACATTATATTCAATTTTAATATCTTCAGCTACATATCCGTATGATTTTACCCTATTTTCTAAATCTAATTTCATATTTTCTTTAAAAACTTCATCAATATATTCTTGATTATCTATATTATTCATAGTTTCACTTGCTACTTGCCCATCTCCAATATTTAATAAAGCAATTGAACTTACAACATTATCTTTAACTTCATCATATTTAGATATAAAAGTTAAAATTGGTGAAATAATTATAAATGTAAGAATAAAACCTGAAACTAATTTTACATATTTTTTCGAATTACCTTGTGGTAATAATTTATCTAAAATAACTACTAATATACTAAATACCAATATTTTATATATATATCCTATTAATTCACTTATCATTTGTATTCCCCCTATATTTATCTAAAAGTTAATGTTAAATTACTTATTTTAACAACTAATGTAATAGCAACAATATACATTACAGATATTGATGTAACTATTGCTAAAAGCATTTTCATACTGTCACCTACATGGTTTATGCATTTTACAATTTTATTATCACAAATAGGTTCTATTATAGCTGAAAGCAGATAATACATTCCCATAATTATAGCAATTTTAATAATTGGTGCTAAACAAATACTTACAATTACAATTACCCCTACTACACCAATTCCATTTTTTAAAATATTTATTGACCCTAAAACTGTTTCAACTGAATCTCCTAATACTTTGCCAACTACAGGAATAAAATTAGTAACTGCTGCTTTTGCAGTTTTACCAGTTACACCATCAATACTACTACTTAAGCTACCTTCTAATGACATAACTCCAATAAGCAAAGTTAAACTTAAACCTAATGCCCATACTGTAGTAGACTTTATTATTCCAGCTAATTTTGAAAGTTGAACTTTTTCTCCAATATCTGAAACAATATTTATAACTGTATATACCAGTGTAACTGGTATAATTATCTTAGTAAGTAATACATCAATTGCAGTAATTAAAAATAATATAATTGGCTGAAAAATTGTGCTTGTAGTTATACTGCCAGTTGCTAATACTAGTGAGAAAAGTATCGGAACTAATGAGTATATAAAAGAATTTAATGTAGTTATTGAAGTAGATATAATACCTAAAATATTATTAAAACTACTCATTACAATAACTATAATACTTATATATGATATAAAAACCCCAATTTGTGTAACTTCAGAGTTTCCATAATTATTAGCCAAATTATTTAATATGCTAGATATAATTGCTATACAAATTATTTTAATAATTATTGCTATATTTTCTTTTACTTCACTTCCTAATATAGTTAACACCTTATTTAAAACAGTATTTCCAATATTAGTTTTTTCTCCAGTTATTAAATTATTAAAAACATTATGAATATTTATATCATATTCACTATCTATGTATTGTTGTATTTCTTGCATATATGTATTTATTCCAATATTTTCACTTTGGATTTGCATAAATTCACTAGCTTGTACTTGTGATAATATACTAAAAAACAAATATATTAATATTGTTAATACTGTAACTTTTTTTACCTCAATTTGACTCACCCCTAACTTATTATTTTGGTTATAATATTAAGCAATTCTAAAATAATTGGAATAGATAAATATATCATTATAATTTTTCCACCTAATTCAATTTTAGATGCAATTGCTTTTTCATTTGAATCTAAACACATATTAATTCCAAACTCTGTCAAATATGCTATACCAGTAATTTTAAGTAATATCTGAATATATTCTGAATTAATACCACTTTTATTTGCCAATTCACGAATTATATTAATTACATATGTAATTTTATCTAAAACCATTAGTAATATTATTACTCCTGCTATTATGCTTACATACATTGCAAATTCTGGTCTATACTGTTTTAAAATTATTATTAAAAATACACTTATTAACCCTATTGCTACAATTTGTATTATTTCCATATTTACCTCATAATCCAAATGTTGTTCTTACTGTATCAAATAACACACTAATTTGTTTTACAACCATCATAAGAACAATTACTACACCTGTTAAAGTAGTCATCATTGCTTGTTCATCTCTTCCTGCCCTAGATAATACTTGATTTAATACAGCAACTAATATACCAATTGCAGCAATTTTAAATAATAAATCAATTTCCATAAGCACCTCACTTTGTATATATTTATTTTGCATGTCCAAGGTTAGAACTTTTTATTCAAAATAAATATATAAATTTTTTCACACATTTCAAATAAAAACAAAAAAGTAAGAAATATTTCTATCTCTTACTTTTCTAATTATATTAATACAATTACTAACATTATTCCACATATTATCCCTAAACTTTTATACATTTTCTCTTTTTTCTTTTTATTCTCAGTAGCTTCAGCAATTTTTTCTTTTAATCTTTCTTCATATAAGCACAAATTATTTATTTGAGTAATCGTATCACTTTTCCCTAGATTATTTCCTAATTCTTTTAATATATCTAAATTAGCAGAAAACATAAATGCATATTTATCTACAGATTTTTCTATACCTTCTTTCAAAGAAATGTTATTCATCCTTATTTCATCCAATATATTTTTAAATAATATTCCAAAGTTCATATTTTTATATTTTCCATATAACTCTTCAAATATCTGTATAATATCTAAACCTAAATATTCAATACTAGTTTTTATATAAATTAATATATTCTGCAACTCAGTATATTCTTTTACTCTATTATCCAACTTTTTACTAAATACCATACCTAAATATGTACTAATTTCTAATATACCTAAACATAACATTATTTTAATAATATACATTTAACCACCACCATATTGGTATATATATTTTAAAAATATTTTTTTAGTACATAAAAATACCTTTTTTGAAAGCACCCAACTTCTCACCCCTTTTTTTATAATTAAAATACAGTATACAAAACATTGTATACTGTATTCAGACTGCTAGCAAATTTAATGGCAGGTGCCATTTCTTCTAGAAATTTGCACCTAGCCTAAGCTCCTAACAAAGCTTAGTTGACTGCAGACTCTGAGATTGTTATAACTGGACGAACAGCAATCATAGTGTCAAGGGAGTAGTAGGCAAATATCTCCACTTCGCCATTACTTAACACACTCTTGATAGCCCAAAAGTAGTCTACTTCCAAAGTCCCAAGCCAATACTCTCCTACTTCAAATAATTTCGTTGCTAATTCTTCGCCATCTTGCCAGCTTATTGCTTCTGTATACGTCATTAATCTTCCTGTTCCTCCTAATTTTTCTCCATATGCTATCGCTGCTTCTAATGCATATGCTTTTCCTTCTTGTCCTTCTGCTTTTACCACTTCATAATCATTTAAATCCATTGTTATATATTCGTCATTTATTCCATCATACCAATAAGGTGTTTCTGAAAAAGCAATATCATTTGGATTTTCTTGTGTATATGTTGTTGTATTTATTGCTCCTTTTGCTAATAATGTTAATGTACTTCCGCTATCTTCCATTACATAAAAGCTATGTTCTTTTCCGTCACTATCTGTTATACTTATCTCCTCTCCTACGTTATATACTACATCTGCTACTTGTGCTGTTTTTATTCCTAAGTCTATTAACCATTTTTCTTGCAGAACTTCCTCATCTAATTCTTTTTTTGCTACTATTTCTCCATTTGCTACTTCTATTAATTCTCCATATTCTTCTACTTTAAATTCTGGTAATACCTCTTTTATTTTTTCACCTGTTATTGTTTTGTCTATTAATTTTAACTCTTCTTCTCCATTTCCTGTTGCTAATTTTATTTGTTCCTCTGCTCTCTTAACTGCTAATATTTCTTGATATGTTCTTATATCACTTTTAAATACACTTTCTTTAGCCCTATCTATTATTCCACCTTCAATGAATGTAACAATAACTGCAGCAGTTAATATTATTAATACAATTATTGTTACAATTAGTGCAACTAAGCTTACACCTGATGTTTTGTTATTCTTTAAATTTTTCATAATCTTTTCTCCCTTCGTATTTTAACTTTTTACTTTATACAATTTTATTGTATAACACTTTTAATTTTACCTAAACTGTTTTGTTGTAGTTTTTTTTATTTTTATTTTTCCTCCTCTCCTCGGCTCTTTATTTTATTATTGCCAAAATATATGTTTTGAATTTTGACAAAATAAAAGAACCTAAGACTACATTACGTTTTTTTCGTAATATATTCTTAAGTTCTCTATATTTTTTGGCATGTCAAATACAGATGTTTTTATACTATAAACATCCCCCCCCCCTAGTATTTAGCACTTTCTGACAGTTTGGCATGGGTTCATTTGACATTTTCTTACACCTACTTTCTTGTTTGTAATATATCATAGGTAGTTTAACTTTTCAATAGTTTAAGCTAAAATATCACACCATATTTGATTTTTGCATAAAATTATAGTATAATAATTACGTTGTTAATACAATTATTTATTTCATAGACTAATTTAGTTTGAAAGGAGCGAGAATAATGGCTGAAAAGAAAAATGTAAATGTGAATGTTGATAAGGAAAAGGAAAAGAAGTTCCCTTGCAACAGACCCAGTCACAAAAAAGGCAAAATTCCTACACCATCTGAACTGGAATTACGTAAAATACGTGACGGTGACTAATTTTTTAGCAAATTAAAGGAGTAGATTATATTTCTACTCCTTTAGTTTTTTATTCTATTATTGTTCCTATATCTTCACCATCTAATACTTTAAGTATATTTTCAGGTTTAGCTATTTCAAATACATGTATTGGTATATTATTATCCATACATAATGATGCTGCTGTTAAATCTAATGCTCTTAATTTTTTTTCTATCATTTCTTCATAAGAAATTCTATCATATTTTTTTGCATTAGGATTTTCTCTTGGATCACTATCATAAACTCCATCAACATTTTTAGCAAGTAAAATTGCTTCTGCATCTATTTCAGCTGCACGTAGAGCTGCTCCTGTATCTGTTGTAAAGAATGGATTACCAGTTCCACCAGCAAATATTACTACTCTTCCTTTTTCTAAATGTCTAACAGCTCTTCTTCTAATGTATGGTTCTGCAATTTGTCTCATTTCAATTGATGTTTGTAGTCTTGTCTCTACACCTATTTCTTCTAAAGCTGTTTGGAAAGCTAATGCATTAATTATTGTTGCAAGCATTCCCATATGGTCTGATGTTGTTCTATCCATTTTCTTACCATATCTTCCTCTCCATATGTTTCCACCACCAATAACTAACCCTATTTGTGCACCTTTTTCTACTGCTTTTTTAATATTTGCACAAATATTACCTAAAATCTCTTCATCAATAATTCCTTCGCTTTTTTCACCTGAAATAGCTTCTCCACTAACCTTTAATAATACTCTTTTAAACTTCATAAGATTTCCCCCTTTGTATATTTTAAAAAAAGGAACAATTTCTTGTTCCTTTATATATTAACCATTGATTTGTTTCATTACTTCTTCAGCAAAGTTTTCTTCTTTTTTAGCTAAACCTTCACCTTTTTCAAATCTAGCAAATCTTCTGATAGTTATATTTTCACCAATTGTAGCAATTTTAGATTTTAATAAATCTTCAACTGACATATCTGGATCTTTTATAAATGGTTGTTCTAATAAACAAATTTCTTTATAGAATTTTTCTAATCTACCATTAACCATTTTTTCAGCTATTTCAGCAGGTTTTCCTTCATTCATAGCTTGATTTTTTAATATTTCTTTTTCATGTTCAACAACGTCTGCTGGAACTTCTTCTCTACTTACATATTGTGGATTTACTGCTGCAATATGCATAGCAACATCTTTAACAAATTGTTTGAATTCTTCGTTTTTAGCTGCGAAGTCAGTTTCAATATTAACTTCAACTAAAACACCTATTCTTCCATCACCATGTATATAACTTTCAACTAAACCTTCAGCTGCAATTCTTCCAGCTTTTTTAGCTGCTTTAGAAATTCCTCTTTCTCTTAATAATTCAGCTGCTCTAGTTAAGTCTCCATCAGTTTCAACTAAAACTTTTTTGCAATCCATCATACCTGCACCAGTCATTTCTCTTAATTCTTTTACTTTTTCTGCAGTTACCATATTTTCTCCACCTTTCTTAAATTAAATTATTAATTATATTATTCTTGAACTGTAGTATCTTCTTCGTCTTCTTCTGAATCTTTTGCAACAAAGCTTTCACCTTGTTTAGATTCAATAACTGCATTAGCTATTGCTTCAGCAATTAATTTTACTGATCTAACAGCATCATCGTTACCTGGGATTATTACATCAACATCATCAGGATCACAGTTTGTATCTACTAAACCAACTACTGGTATTCCTAATTTTCTTGCTTCTAATATAGCAATTCTTTCTTTTTTAGGATCAACTACGAACATAACTCCTGGCATTTTTTTCATATCTTTAATACCACCTAGGTATTTTTCTAATTTTTCCATTTCACCTTTTAATTTGATAACTTCTTTTTTAGGTAAAACTGAAAATGTACCATCTTGTTCCATAGTTTCTAAAGTTTTTAATCTGTTAATTCTTTTTTCAATAGTTTTGAAGTTTGTTAAAGTTCCTCCTAACCATCTTTGATTAACATAGTACATACCACATCTTTCAGCTTCTTCTTTAACTGCATCTTGTGATTGTTTTTTAGTACCAACAAATATTACATCTGCACCATTATCAACTTGTTCTTTAACAAATGCATATGCTTCATCAATTTTTCTTGATACTTTTTGTAAGTCTACGATGTGAATACCATTTCTAGCTGTGAAAATATATTCAGCCATTTTAGGATTCCATCTTTTTGTTTGATGTCCAAAGTGAACACCTGCTTCTAGTAATTTTTTCATTGCAACTACTGCCATAATATATACCTCCTTAGTTTTTTACCTCCATATGATTTCAAACACTAATAGGGACTTTTAAGCACTACCTATTAATTAGTCATATGTGCATTATACGGCTAATATTATACCATGTGATATTATTTTAATCAATAGCAAATTGTATTTTTTTTATTTTTTATGTATTTTTTTAATAATCTCATTATATATATGCAAAAAGTACTAACCTTTACGGCTAGCACATTTTACGGTTATTTATAGTATTATACAGATTAATCCTCCGCTTCCTTCATTAATTATTTTTTGTAGAGTTTCTCTAATCTTATTTTGAGCATCTTCTGGCATTCTATGAAGTTTATTATTTAGCCCTTCATTTACAAGTTCATGCAAACTCTTCCCAAAAATGTTAGATTCCCATATTTTTTTAGGGTCACTTTCAAAACCAGATAAAAGATAATTAACTAAATCTTCTGACTGTTTTTCACTTCCAACTATAGGGGATACTTCTGTTTCAATATCTGCTCTTATCATATGCATACCAAGTAGCAAACGCAAGTCCTTACGGAAAAATACAGGCAATTCGTAGCCAATTTTTAATTTTACTGTAAGTATCGCTAAATTTGGTATGTCGCCTTTCTTAACAATTATCTTATCAACCATTTTATCTACAAGTTCATAACTAGGGGCATCATCGCTCTCCAAGTTAATTGCTTGACTAAAGAAATCCTTTAATGTCTTTAGTTGTTTATTAACATCTTCAGCATCAGATTTTTGCTTTCTAAATGTTTCAACCTCATTTTCTAAATTATTTATTTCTATATTATAATTATCATTTGCTTCTTTAAATTCTTTTTCATCTATACTATCTGTTGTATATAAATTTAATAATTTTCTTTTTTGTAATCTTATATTTTCAATTTTTCTTTCTAATTTTTGTATTTCTTTTTCATATCTATTGGTTTTAAAATGTTTTTTACACATTTCCACAAGTTCATCAACATATAAATCTTTATTTTTAAATAATGAATTAAAAATATTCTTTAATATAAAGTCAAGTTCCGTAGTATATACAGTTGGTGTATCACAAGCCTGTTTACCCCCTCTCCTATATTCACTACATTGCCAAGCCTCTCTTGTTTGTCCTGTTTTTGGTTTGAAATTAGAACGCCAAAAGCTACAACCATCTCTATCACAAAATATCTTTCCAGAATATTTGTATTTGGTATTGTAGCTTGTACCCTCTTTTTTTATTTTATCGCTATGACCTTTGTAGATTTCATAACATTTATTCCATAATTCTTCAGAAACTATTGCAGGAACAATCTCTCCTGTTTCATCTTTATACATTACCCACTCATCTTTTTCTTTGTATTTAACTTTTTCACTTAAAAGATCAATTTTAGTTGTTTTGTTTCCACAATAATAACCTTTATATTTAGGATTAGTTAATATTCCTTTTATTGATGAAAATGTAAATTCTTTTCCACCTCTTGAATACATACCATATTTAGCAAGTTCTCTACCTAGAGTTCTTACTCCATATCTCCCTGTCGAATACAATTCAAAAACTTTTCTTACTATCTTAGCTTCTTCTTCATCAATAACAAGTTTGCCATTATCTTTTCTGTATCCCCAAATATTACTTGCACCTAAAACCACACCTTTTTCTATGGATCTTTTGAAACCAAATCTTACTCTATCTGACATCTTCCTACTTTCATCTTGTGCTAACGAAGCCATAATTGTAAGTCGAAGTTCTCCCTCTGACGATAAAGTATTTATATTATCAGTTTCAAAATAAACTCCTATTCCACACTCTAATAATTCTCTCGTAGTAGTTAATGTATCAACCGTATTTCTTGCAAATCTACAAATATCTTTTGTTAATATTAAATCAAACATATCTGCTTTGCCATTTCTGACCATTCTATTAAAGTCATCTCTTTTATTCAACGATGTACCTGAAATTCCCTCATCAACATATCCCTCAACAAATGTCCATTTAGGAACTCCTTTAATTTTATTTTCATAATACATTATTTGATTAGCAAAAGAATTTTTTTGTTCATCTTTATCGGTTGAAACTCTCGCATAATATGTAACTCTTAATGGCAAATCATAAATACTTAAACCAGACGCAAGTTGATTTCTTATAGTATATAAATCCATCTTAAAACCTCCTGTATATCAATATATCTTAATTTTAAGATACACTTTTAAGAAAAGTCCACCCCAGTAATATCAAGCACTTGCGACCTCATACTCTTGCATTTTGCTTATATCATCAAGTATTTCTCTTGCCATTATTTCATCTAAAATTCCTTTTTCTCTTGCATTTTCTATTAAATTTTTAAATATAGTCTTTTTCAACGACTTCTCAAAAACCTGTGAATATGTATCGAAAGTCTTGTCTTTTCTTTTGGTAATGATATTTTCCATAGCGACCTCCTTTTTTATATTCAATGTATATTTGTATTTTCAAAAAATATTACTAAAGTTATTTCATTAAATTATCCATCTTTTCTCTAAAAGCTTTGCGTTTTAATCGTTTGCTTCTTTTGTATAAATAATTTTTTATTAAATTTAAAAATATATAGAATAAAAATCCTATTACAAAACCAAAAGCAAACCAAAATATATAATCAATCATTTTCATTACCTCCCATATAATGACCACACATTGATACCACTAATAAGTTTTTCCTTACTAGTGGCACTATCTGTGGTCATATAAACTTATTATTTATAAGTTACAGTTGATTTGGTAATCACATAGGTCAAGTTTTTATTACTTGCCTCCTCCCTAATCGACAGGCTACCCCTTGACATCTCGTTAGCTAGGTAGAAGTATCATTATTTTCTCTGCATAGGTCATCGCCGCTCATTCTTACCATCAAATGATTTTTCCCTTTTTATATTCCTATTGCTATCTGTCACGAATAGCAGGACTTCTTGGAGCTTTCCTTTTCTAGGCTACACAGATAATGTACTGTAACTTTTGTTATTCAATTTTCAAAGTTCAAAGAAAGGTATTTTTTTGCCTTTCACTATATAGGGGGAAAGTGAACACCTATTTTTTGCATAAATTAAAAAATTTTTTTATTTTTTTTATTTTCAAAATTATTTATTCCTTTCAAAACCTCTATTAAAGCGACTTGCACAAATTCATCATCATTTGAAATTTTTTTTATTTTTTCCAAGTAAAACTCTAAAATTTCATTAATCGCTCTTTCATCTCCACTTTTGGCTTTTTGAATAACAGAAAATCTAATCATTTTTATTACCTCCGTTATTTTTTAAATTGTTTTGAATTTTGCTAATAGCTTTTTCAAGCAATCTAGTAACAGATGAAACACTTGAATAATTCATAATTTTTGCAGCATCAGTTGCACTTTGTTCCAAAATAACGCACAAAAAAACCGTTAACTTTTCTCTACGAGTTAACGGTTTGATGGCACGATAAAACACTTCATCTTCACATATTAATTCTAATTCATCTGGAGTGAAAAACTCCCTAATTTCAATATCATTTTCTCCTACAATGCATTCTATTCTCTCAATTCCACTCTCTGTATAATCATTTAATGATATTTCCACACTTTTTCTGCAACGCTTTTTACTAAAGCGAATATACTCATTTTTAATTATTCGCATAATGTACCCATTAAATCTTCTTTCGTAATCTTCTCTTTCTTCTTTACTAATATACATATCAACACCTCTTTCTCAAAATTGGCTGATATGCCACTTGAAAGAGATGATGTATATTAAATTCAACCCTCCTTTCATAAAAAATAGCGACAACAAAAAGAAACGAACTTACTTTACCTCTTTAGTACCCTAAAAATCTTTTGTATTCATCTCTTTTAGTTGACACTATCAACCTTATTGAGATGATATAATTTTCAAATCAAAAAATGTGGAAAGTGGAAAAAAGACACAAAAAGCCGAAAAAAGTGGAAAAAAAGACATAGTTTTGTCGAAAGTTGTCGATGACTTTTTTACTTTTTTGTAATATATTTTTATAAGATATAGATTTTTTCTGTAATTTGGAGTATAATATGGGCAGTTTAAGGTTTTCGGATTTTAATATGAGGTGAAAAAATGTCAATATCAGTTTTAATTGCTGATGATAATTTAGAGTTAGCTACTCTTGTATCATCTTACATTACAAAAGATAAGGCGATTAAAGTTGTTAATATTGCTAACGATGGAGAAAGTGCAATAGACTCCTATCTTAACTACGCTCCAGATGTTATGATTTTAGATCTAAAAATGCCAAACAAGAATGGAATTCAAGTTTTGGATACCTTATGCACTCAAAACGGAACCGACTCACAAAAATGCAACATCATTGTCACTTCTGGGAATCTGGCAGACTTCAAGTTCAGATATACTTCAAAAGTTTTCCGAGTTTTTGAAAAACCTTTTGATTTACCTGCTCTACTTGACTGCATTCACGATATATATAAAGTAACGAACAAAAAACCTAGTTGTAGGGAACTGTGCGAAAACGCAGTACTACAACTAGGTTTTAACTTTACCAATATTGGAACAACATATATAATTGATACCGTTGAGTATCTATTTGAAAATAATATAAATACCTTTTCTATAAATAACATATATGAATATATTGCAAAGAAAAATAATACCACTGTTAGAAATGCTAAATGGAATATAGAAAAAGCAATTAAATCAATGTATCGTTATTCTAAAACAGAAGATATAAAGAAATGGTATCCTTACTATGATGGCAAAAAGCCACCACCTAAATATGTAATAACAGTGGCTTTATATAAAGCAAAAGCTCAAAAAATCTTATAAGAAGAACGAGATTACTCATCTCGTTCTTCTAAACTTCTAAATAATTCTTCCATCTTTCGTTGATGTTCTTCAGAAAATTCGTGTTCTTCTATAATTTCATCTTCTTCCTCTAGAACAGAAGCAAAAATTTCATCTGCATACTTTCTTAATATCTCATCAAGCTTTTTTTCTGCTTTTCTACCCTTTAATTTTTTAAAAATTTCAAGTTCTTCTTTTAATCCCATATACATCCCCTACCCATATAATTCTATAAATCTAGGAACAAAACTTGCTGTTGTTTTCATTACTTTAGTACTACTTTCAATATAACCACCTATTGTTCTATAATATATAAGTACCATTTTCAACTTATTTTTATACCAAATAGGCAAAAAAACCTGCCCTGCATATACTGTTGAATCTTTTTCAAATAAAGGTATTGTATCTTCTGCATTCTTTATAAAAAGTTCCTTTGCAGAATTTTTATTCCTTTCAAATTTATTTAAGATTCTTCGTATATCATTACTCAATCTTGTACATACTACATTATCATTACCTTGTGGAGATTTCCAGTAAATAATTTCTCCTTCAGAAATTATCATCAAATGAGAACTAGACAACAATACAGAAGAATCAATAAAACCTCTCAACTTATCATTTAACTTTTTCATATACTATTACACCTCCGAGTTAAATTTACACTCACGCACGGTAATAATATCATCTTTTTTACTTCAATGCAACGAAGTACTTCGATAAATTGAATTTTTTTCGTTTTACTTCAACTTGCCCAAGTGGTTTTTAAACTCCCTTTGCTATGCTTTTTACATAAGGAGGGAGGTTGAAATGAATTTATCAGAAGCAATTAGGAAAAGAATTGCAATTTTGCTTAAAGAAAAAGGTTGGAAGATCTGGGCTTTGTGTAAAGAAACTGGCGTTCCTTGTTCAACAATTACAACCTTTATGAATGGAAAGACTTCATTAATTAAACTAGATACTTTGCTTCATATCTGTGAAGGATTTGGAATTACACTTGGAGAATTCTTTAATCATCCAGTATTTAAAGATGTTGAAGCTGACTGATAGAAAAGAAAATACACGACTTTAACAATCGTGTATTTTTTGTTTATTTCTCAAAAATCATATCTAACCAATATTTTATATTATTAGGCATTAACCCGTAATTGTTTTTAATAAATTTCTCAAGTTCTTTTTTAGTAATACATATTGCATTATCACGAATTTCATCTCCATAATCTTCAGAAGTAGTAAATAGAAACACCTTATCTCCTTTTTCTACATTTTCAATATAATCAGATGGTTTTAATTGAGTTTGTCTTTTTACTTGTGGATAAGCCTTATGACTTCCATCTTTATAAACCATTACCGTTTCAAATTGTGCTGAACTTCTTTTTAATGTTGAAGAATAAATATAATACCCTTTAGTTTGTAAATATAATAAAACTAAACATTCTAATTCTTCAGATCCAATAGACATCCAAAAATCATCTTTACTTAAATTATTTAAATCATATTTATGATATTTTGATTTTTCTTTCGTCAAATTATTCCAAATATATTTGCTTATAAGTTCAACATCACATATAGATTGAACTGTACTTCCAACGCAAAAACTATTTACTACCTTTCCAGGAACTTTATCCTCATTGCCAACTTTAATCCATTTAGCAGATACAAAATTACCAATATCAAATTCTTCTAAATCATTATTCATCTCCCTATCTTTCCATAGTTTTTTATCTACTCTGCAAAGATAATATTCAGAAGCTCTACCTCCTACCCTTGTCCAAATCAAATCACCCTCTTGCATTTTTCTTATAGCATTGACTGCTTTAAATCCAGATGTTTTCTCTTTAGCACTATATGTAGAAATATTATTAATAAATTCCCATAATTTACTCTCGTCATCATCTTTTATATCAATAGCTTTCCAACCAACACCAATAATATTATTTTTCATACAATAATTTAATAGATCATCATAATTATATTTTGGATTCATATCTGGCTTTAGATTTATTCTCCATATATTCATAAAATCACCTCCAAAACAATTATATCATAAATTTATACCGATAATCATTATTATGAGAAGTTTGAAGATGGTACTATAAATGATATTACTGATGATATACCTTTTGAGATACCAAGAAGTTGGTCTTGGTGCAGAATAGGTAATTTTGAAGAAATAAATTTAGGGT
>SVGE01000014.1 GCA_015056545.1 Clostridiales bacterium
ATTAAAGATGTTTTTTTTCTAAAAACATCCCCCCCCCCCCCTAGTATTTAGCACTTTCTGGCATATTACTTTGGTTTTATTTGACATTTTCTTACACCTACTTTCTGTTTGTATAGTATCATATGTGAATTAACTTTACAATAGAAAAACAAAAAAATATTTTAAAGTTTATGTCATTAATTTTTTATGAAGCCAAAATATGATTTATTATAGTTGACATAACATATTAAGTATGTTAGAATATAAAAGGTCGCTAATTATTACTAAAGCTAACTATATTAGAATTATGAAGGGAGCTAAACATCATGGCAATTTGTATGAATTGTATGGGACGTGGACATGTTGAATGTCCAGAATGCGACGGAAAAGGTAGAAGATGGCCAGAAAGTATGAGTCATGGAGTACTCAAAGATTTAAACAGTGATTGTTACGAATGCAGAGGTTCCGGAAGAGTTCCTTGTGAAGAATGCGATGGAACAGGATATGTTGATGATTAAAAAAGAGATAAGAGAGTCTATTTTTTAGGCTCTCTTATTTCTTTTATATTATTATTCTTTCATTGAAGCTCTTGCTGCTCTTTCTCTCATTTTGCTATCTAATATTTTCTTTCTTAATCTAATATTTTCAGGTGTTACTTCTAATAACTCATCTTCATTAATATATTCAATAGCTTGTTCTAATGTCATTACTCTTGGTGGAGATAAATGAAGTGCATCATCAGAACCTGAAGCTCTTGTATTTGTTAAATGTTTTTCTTTACATACATTTAATGCAATATCTTCTTGTCTTGGATTTTCTCCAACTATCATACCTTCATAAACTTCTACTCCAACACCTATAAATAATTCTCCTCTTTCTTGTGCATTAAATAATCCATAAGTATTTGAAGTTCCTTTTTCAAATGCAATAAGTACACCTTTTGTTCTTGTAGCTAAATCACCTTTATATGGTTCGTAACCTTTAAACATATGGTTCATAACACCATTACCTTTAGTATCTGTCATGAATTCTCCTCTATATCCAATAAGTCCTCTTGCTGGTATATCGAATTCTAATCTAGTATACCCTTGTTTACCTGGTTGCATATTAGTCATTTCACCTTTTCTTATACCTATTTTTTCAATTACGGCACCTGTAAATTCTTCTGGTACATCAATAACAAGATTTTCAATTGGTTCGCATTTTACACCATTGATTTCTTTGAATATAACTGTTGGTTTTGAAACTAATAATTCATAACCTTCTCTTCTCATATTTTCAATTAAAACAGATAAATGCAATTCACCTCTACCAGATACTTTAAAACTATCTGGTGTCTCAGTTTCTTCAACTCTTAAACTTACATTTGATTCTAATTCTTTAAATAATCTATCTCTTAAATGTCTTGAAGTAATAAATTTACCTTCTTTTCCTGCAAATGGTCCATTATTTACACTAAATATACAAGATACAGTTGGTTCATCTATGTCTATAAATTCAATTGGTTCTGGATTTAAATTATCACAAACAGTTTCACCAATATTGATTTGTGGAATACCTGTAAATGCACATATATCTCCTGCTTTTGCTTCTTCAACTTCAGTTTTATTTAATCCAACATATGTATACACTTTACCAATTTTTAAATTTTGAACTACTTTTTCATCTTTACAAACACATACTGCTTGACCTTGTTTTAAAATTCCTCTTTCAATTCTTCCTACACCAATTCTTCCTACATATTCATCATAATCTATACTTGATACTAGTAATTGAAGAGGTCCATCTATACTTACTTCTGGTGCTGGAACATGTTTAATTATTGTATCAAATAATGGTTTCATATCTACTTCTTCATCTGCCATATCATATTTAGCAAAGCCTTGTTTAGCTGATGCAAATAAAACTGGGAAATCTAATTGTTCATCATTAGCTTCTAATTCAATAAATAATTCTAAAACTTTATCTACGGCTTCTATTGGTGTAGCACCTGGTCTGTCTATTTTATTAACAACAACAATTGGTTTTAAATTTAATTCTAATGATTTACTTAACACAACTCTTGTTTGTGGCATTGGACCATCAAAAGCATCAACAACTAAGATAACTCCATCTACCATTTTTAAAACTCTTTCTACTTCTCCACCAAAATCTGCATGTCCTGGTGTATCAACAATATTTATTTTATAATCTCCATACTCAATAGCTGTGTTTTTCGCAAGTATTGTTATTCCTCTTTCTTTTTCTAAATCATTTGAATCCATTACTCTTTCTTGAACAACTTCATTTTCTCTAAAAACACCACTTTGTCTTAATAAACAATCTACTAATGTAGTTTTACCATGGTCAACGTGTGCAATTATTGCAATATTTCTAATATTCTCCATAAAATTTTCTCCTATCTTTAATTTTTAACAAAACTATCTTAAATTATACCAAAAAAGGACATTTTGTGCAACAGATTTACATAAAATATTTTGATTTTATTATATTGACTTTTGTCTTTATTTATGTTAACCTATTTATTGCTTAGTATTTTCTTTTATTTTATTAATCTATCAAAATTTTTTTGGAGGTTGTTTTATGAAATATAAATATAAATATAAGAATTTGAAATCTCATCAGATTTCAAATTTCTTTCCTGGTAGATTACCATGTTGTTGTTTTGCAAAAAAAAATAATAATTCATATAATATCAAATTATTTTATGGTGTAATAGTAGCTGGTTTTCATATTCCAACAATTAAAGAAATTACTGTAAAGTGTAACTATTGTAAACGGGAAATGAAATTTGATGTTTCACACTTATCTATACACATAAATAAAATTCATTTTTTTTAAAGGAGTGCTTTTTATGAAAAACAAATTCACAAATTTAACTCGGTTTCAAATTTTAAATTTATTTCCAATAAATCTTCCATGTAAATGTGAATTATCTCATTTGCATACAACATATGACGCAATTTTTAGTTATCATGTTGGACATTGTGAAACATGGATAGATAAAATTACTATTACATGTAATCAATGTAATAATTCCAAAACATATGATGTTTCATATCTTAAAATTTCTTTAAATGAAATAGATTGGTAATAATATGGAGGTTTTATTATGGAAAATACGTTTCTTAACTTAAGACGAGGACAGTTTTTGAACTTATTCCCTGTTAATCTACCTTGTAGATGTCAAGCTTTTTCTAATCCGCGTTACAATATTGAATTAGAATATAGAGTTGACCATGCAGGAAAATGGGTAGATTACATTACTATTGAATGTAAAAACTGTGGTAGTTCTATAAAACATAATGTCTTCAGATTTAAAGTTTCTACTAAAGAATTAAAATTTTAAAAAAGTAAAATAGGCTCTAATTAAAGAGTCTATTTTGTTTTTAAAGAACTTTTTATTGACTTTTATCCAATATTATGTTAACATAATATTGGTGATTTATATCACAAATATTCAATAAAAAATTTTTTTATGGAGGTTGTTTTATGAAAGCAAAGTACACAAACTTGGAGCTTGCAAAGATCTCGGAGGACATTTTTAAATTATTCTCATTGCGGATTATGGGATGTACAGGCATAAGTAAATATGATGTTATATTTGAATGTAATCATAATAATATAATAAAAACCATTATATTTAAATGCAAAAGATGCGGCTGTGAGCTTTCACATGATGTTGAAGGTTTAAATGTTCCAATTTCTAAAGTTCCTTGGTAACACTTAATAACATATGTAAAATGGATTCAATTATGAATCCATTTTATTTATATATTTTAATTATCTATATTATCCATTTGCTCATACATGCTCTGAGCAAATACTCCATACCCTTTAGTTGGATCATTTACAAGTACATGGGTTACGGCTCCTACTAATTTATTATTTTGTATAATAGGACTACCACTCATTCCTTGTACGATTCCTCCTGTTTTTTCAATTAATTCTTTATCTGTAATTTTAATCAACATGTCTTTATTTAAATTATTTGAGTTATTATATATTTTTTCAATTTTAATTGTATATTCTTTAATTTCATTATCTATTGTAGATAATATAGTCGCTTCTCCCACTTCAACTTCATCTTTTGTTGCTAACTTTATACCATTTACATATTTATCTAAAGTGATTATTTCATTACTAGTTCCATAAATTCCATTATTTATATTTTTAGTAATATCACCAATGTCTTGTCCTTCATTAAACACTCCTTTTATTTCTCCTGGTATACTTCTTTTACCTTTGGTTATTCCTATGATATTAGCATTTAGTAACTTTCCTTCTTCCACCTCTAGTAATTTACCTGTGTCTATATCTGTTACACCATGGCCTAATGCACCAAATTGTTTGGTTACAGGATTATAGAAAGATACTGTACCGATACCAATAGCACCATCTTTTACCCACATACCTAATCTATATGTTCTATCTTCTTTATTATATACTGGTGTAATTTTTTCTATAAATTTTTGTCCATCTCTCACATATTCAAATATCATTTCATTTGATCCATTTTTATTTACTTCATCAATAAGGTCTGTAGAATTATTTATAATTTTATCATTAACTTTTATAATTCTATCCCCTTCTTTTATATTAGTAGAATTAACTGGTTTGTATATTTTACCATCTTTACCTATTACATCTGATTTTCCTACAACTAATACTCCTTCAACATACAATTTAACTCCTATTAATTTACCCCCGAGGAACTACTGTTATATCTTGAAAGTTGCTAACTGGCATACTTTCATTTTTTATATCTGATGAAATATTTATATTACATGATAAAAGCATTAAAACAATTATTATATTAAATAATATTAATTTAAATTTTTGCATTAAAGTTTTCATGTTAAGCTCCTTTCATCAAAGAACTACATTATTATCTTCTGCAAAAATATAAGTTTTATTTAACTAAAAAAATACCTATGAAGGTATTTTTTTTATAAGTATCAAAATTTTATTTTTTTTTACAAAATTTAATTTTAAAATTCAAGTATACCTATGTATTTTACTTATTTATTAATTCAATAGCATGTCTTCTTACTGTATCTGTAATATTTTTCCCACCTAGTATTCTTGATATTTCTTCTATTTTTTCATTTTCATTTAAAACTTTAATTTTTGTTTTTGTAATATTTTCTTCAACTTCTTTTTTTACAAATATATTATTTTCACCTAATGCTGCAATATTAGCTTGATGTGTAATACATATAACTTGATGTTTATGTGCTATATATTCTAATTTATGTCCTAATGCAATAGTTGCCTCACCACTTAGTCCTGTATCTATTTCATCAAAAATTATTGTTGGTATATTATATATTTCAGCAAAAACAGTTTTAAGGGCAAGTGTTATTCTTGAAAGTTCTCCACCTGATGCAATTTTATTTATTATTTGAGGTTTTGAACCAACATTTGTTCTTATCATAAATTTAACATCATCTAAGCCATCTTCTGAAAAACTATATTTTTTTCCTTTTTCATATTGTTCATTGTTTTCGTTAAAATTTGAAATAATGTCAAATTCGGCTTTTGGCATTTCAAGTGAAACTAATTCCTCATTAATTATATTTTTTACTTTTTTCGCACATTTTATGCGAATTTGATGTATCTCAAAAGCTAAATTAAATAACTTTTGATTATTTAATTCATATTCTTTATTTAATTCATTTATTATTTCATCTGAATTTTTCATATCTTCAAATTCTTTTGAAATTTTTTCATAATATTTTAAAATTTCTTCAACTGTATTTCCATATTTTCTTTTTAATTTAAATATTTCATCTAATCTTTCTAAAATTCTTTCATTTTCGTTTTCATCAAAATCGTTTTTTGAAATTTCATCATAAATCTCTGATTTAATGTCTTCTATATTATAGTATACATCTTGAAGCTTTTCGTATATTTGATTATATTTTTCATTATATGAAGTTATTTTTGATATATTTCCTATAATACTATTTGCATTAGTCATTACTTGATTTTCAAGTATTTTATAGCTTTCACTTAAAGCTGAATAAATTTTTTCATAATTTTGATATAATGTTTTCTTTTCAGATAATTCTTCTTCTTCACCTATTATTAAATTAGCCTCTTGTATTTCATTTATCTGATATTCTAATAATTCTAGTTTTCTTTGTCTTTCTATTGGATTTGCACATAGCTCTTTTTGCTTTTTAGCTATTTCTTTTTGATTATTTAATAAATCCTTATATTGAATTTTTATTTCTTTTAATTCATTACCAATATAATTATCTAGTAATTTCATATGCATATTAGGATTTAATAAATTATTAATATCATGTTGTCCATGTATATCTATTAATATATCTCCAATATTTTTTAATTGTGTTAATGTAGCCATTTTACCATTTATTTTACAAATATTTTTTCCATTTGAATATATTTCTCTTGAAAGTATTATCATACCATCTTCACTTATTCCTTCTAATTCATATAAAAAACATATTTCAATAAATGCTTTTTCCTGACCATTACGAATAATATCTTTATTAACTCTATTTCCTGTTACTAAATTAATACTATCTATTATTAATGTTTTCCCAGCGCCTGTTTCACCAGTTATTATATTTAGCTTTTCTGTAAAATCTATTTCTATATCTTCTATTATGCCTATATTTTGTATATGTATTCTTGATACCATTTTCTCACCTACTACTTTTCCATTTCATGTGCATTATCTACAACTTTAGCAATATCATACTCATATTTAATACTCATATCTTTTGTAACATAAAGTAAAAATTCAATATTTCCTTCTGGTCCTTTAATTGGTGAAAAATCTAAACCAATAATATTAAAACCAAGCGCTTTACTAAAATTAATTATTTTTTCAATAACTTTAATATGTATTTTTTTATCTCTAACAACACCTTTTTTCCCTACTTCTTCTCTACCAGCTTCAAATTGAGGTTTTATTAAACAAACTCCACTTCCATTTTCTTTTAATAATTCATATGCAACTGGAAGTATTTTCTCAAGAGATATAAATGAAACATCAGTACAAAAAAAATCTACATATTCACCAATATCTTCATATTTAACATATCTAAAATTTGTTTTTTCCATACATTTAACACGCTTGTCCTGTCTTAATTTCCATGCTAATTGACCATATCCAACATCTATTGAATATACAAATTTAGCATTATTTTGAAGTAAGCAATCAGTAAATCCTCCTGTTGAAGCTCCTATATCCATACATACTTTATCTTTAACATCAATATTAAAAACTTTAATTGCTTTATCTATTTTTAATCCTCCACGACTTACAAATGGTAATTTATCTCCTCTAACAATAATGTTACTATCCACATCTACCATTTGACCTGGCTTATCTACTCTTACTTCATTTATATATATAATCCCTTCTAAAACACTTACTTTTGCTTTTTCTCTACTGTCGAAAAAACCTTTTTCAACTAATAATGTATCTATTCTTTCCTTTGCCATAATTCTCCTCTTTCTAATTTATTTATGCCAAGCATATATTACTACTTTTTTTACCATACCATTCATATTATTGTTTCCATTTTCAACTCTATTATATACTAACTGTACATCATATACTGGAACACAACCATATTGGTCATTTATATATTGTTCATTTAAAATCCATTTCTCATAATTTTTTATATCATCACTCATATCATTATCAGTATATTTATAATCTCTAACAGTTACCATATATGCTTTACTTTGGTTAAGAGTACCATTCCCTGTGTTATCATTATAATATCCATATGCAAAATCCACTTTAAATGTTGCCGTATTTGCATTAGCATTATTACTAACAATAGTAGAAAGCAATTCTTTAACTTCTTTATGTGTTTTTTGTTTTCCTTCATATTGCTCAAATTGTTTGTTATGCATTTGCACCTCTATTGCATCAACTTGCAATTCTGCTTGTCCAATTGTACCTCTTGTACTACTTACAATTCCTACCGCTATAGCTATTATCGCTATTACTAATAATATTGCTCCTGCTATAAGCAAGGCTTTACTTGCATTTTCCATAATTATACCTCCTTATATTCTAAATAATATTATATTCACATGCTCTAATTAATCTATTATATATTGCAATACCTAATCCTTTTTTTTCAACACTTTCAATATATACAATATCTGGTTTTCTTTTATCTATATCTCTAAGTAAATGATATATTTTTTTACTTATTTCTTCATCATCTTTTCCCATACATATATACTTAATATTTTCTTTTTCTAATTTTAAATTTGGTAGATTATATTTATATAATACTTCAATTTTTATGTCTTTATTTTCTTCTATTTTTTCTTGTATTTCATTAAGCATCTTTTTTTCAATATCTTGTTTTTCACCAACAACTAATACACATTTAACATTTGGTGCATAATGTCTAAATTTCATACCAGGAGACTCAACTTTTTCATCTTGTTTTGGTTTTTCTGTTACGTTTTTATTCATTATTGTTGGAGCTATTTTAGAAAGTTCATCATACGTTATATATCCTGGTCTAAGAATTTCTATTGTTCCTTCTGTTACTTTAATAACTGTAGATTCTAACCCTATTTCACTTTCTCCTCCATCTATTACAATAACATCTTCTTCCATAAATTCATCTAATATATCATCTATAAAAGTACCACTAGGTTTACCTGATTTATTTGCAGAAGGTGCTGCTATTGGACACTCACATTTAGTAATGAAATTTCTAGCTATTTCATTACTAGGCATTCTAATTCCAACTGTATCTAAATTACATGTAACATTATTAGGTATGATTTCATTTTTAGGAAAAATAATTGTAAGTGGCCCTGGCCAAAATCTATCTATTAATTTTTTTTCTATTTCATTTACTTCTGTTACTAATTCCTTTAGCATATCAATATTTGAAATGTGTACTATTAAAGGATTATCTTGTGGTCTTCCTTTAATTTTAAATATTTTATCTACTGCATTTCTATCTAATGCATTAGCACCTATTCCATAAACTGTTTCAGTCGGAAATATTACTGTTTTTCCACTTTTTATATATTCAATTGCTATATTTAAATCATCATTACTATCTAAATATTTCATATTATACCTTCTTTTAATTTTCTATTAAAGAAATATTATTAATTACTCCTTTTGAACTATATGTCATTGTACAATTATATGTATTCCCATATTTTATAGAAGATTGCCCCGGATCGCCTAAAACACCATTATCATCCACAGAATCATAATATACATCTGAATCTGGATCAATTAAAATATCACTACCATTTAAGTTTACTAAATATAAATATATTTTTAATTCTTTATTTTTTGTACTATCATTATATGCTAGCACCTGCATAACTAACTCTTTCGCATCCGCTCCTGTTATCTTTTTCTTGTTATATGATTCAAACTGTTTATTATGCATTTGAACAGTTATACTATCTATTTGGTTTTCTGCTACTCCAATTGTACCTCTAGTACTACTCACTATCCCTACTGCTATTGCTATTATTGCTATTACTAAAAGAATTGCTCCCGCTATTAATAATGCTTTACTTGCATTTTCCATAATAATATCTCCCCTATCTAATATATAAATATTGTTCTTTCATTTTTCTTAAACTTTGATTAATATTTTGTGCCCTAACTTCACCTATACCATCAACTTCATCCAAATCATCTATACTAGCATCAACAATTCCATTTAAGTTTTTAAATTTCTTAATTAAATTCTCTATTATTATACTTGGCATTTTAGGGATTTTATTAAGTATTCTATATCCTTTTGAAACAACTGCAATTTCAGATACATTATCAAAAGAATCATACCCTAATATTTTAATAATATTTTTATTTTCCATTAATTCTTCATATGTAAGATTATTTATTTCTTCTAGAATTGTTTCAAATTTAGTCTTTTTATTTCTTATTAAATAATCCTTTAAAATTAGTTGTTCCTCAAATTCTGTATCTCCTAATATTTCTTTTAATTGAAGTGCAAGTAATCTTCCTTCACTGCCTAATTCAGCTATACTTATTTCAATTTCTGGAACCATTCTAAGAATCATTTCTGCTCTTTGAATAGCAACAACAACATTTTCAAGCATTACAATGTCGTCAAATTCATATTCATTTAATAAATGAACATAATTATCAAAAACAAGTTTATATTTTTCTAATGTTTGAAGAGCTTGATTTGTTTTATTTAAAACAGACATTGTATCTTTTAATACATATCTAAGATTACCTTTAAATAATGTGATTATTCCCCTTCTCTGTGAAATACTAATTACTAATTTACCTGTTTGTTTTGCAACTCTTTCAGCTGTTCTATGTCTACTTCCTGTTTCTCTTGTAGATATTTTAGGATCTGGAAGTAATTGAGTATTTGCAAGTATTATTTTTTTAGTATCTTCACTAATAATTATTGCATTATCCATTTTTGCAAGTTCATAAATTTTTGATGGTGAATAATCATCATTAATTTTAAAACCTCCATCTGCAATATCCATTATCTCTTCACTTTCAGATACAACAACTAACCCTCCTGTACCTGCTTTCAAAATATTATCTAATCCTTCTCTTATAGCTGTTCCAGGTGCAACTTTTTTAATTATTTCATAAATCTCATCATTTTTTTCTTTCACTATAAAGCCTCCTTAATTGCTTCATTTATATTTTTTACTCCTACAACCTCGATGCTATATTTTTCATTTAACTTTTGCTTATTATTATATGGAATTATACATTTCTTAAATCCCATTTTTTGTGCTTCTTTTATTCTACTTTCTATCATGTTAACATTCCTAATTTCACCTGTTAATCCAACTTCTCCAATAACTACTACTTCTTTAGATATTGGGATATTTTTAAATGATGAAATAACAGATAAAACTATTCCTAAATCTATTGCTGGTTCATTAAGTCTTATTCCACCAACAATATTTATATATGCATCACTATTACTTAGTAATATACCTGCATTTTTCTCAATAACTGCCATAAGTAAATTTAATCTATTAAAATCAATACCATTAGCAGTCCTTCTTGGCATTCCATATATTGTTTGTGTAACTAAGGCTTGAAGTTCAATAAGTATTGGTCTTGTTCCTTCTAATGCAACAATAATTACTGAACCAGAAGGCTCTCCTATTCTATCTGAAATTAATGCTGATGATGGATTTTCAACTTGCTCTAATCCTTTTTCTCTCATCTCAAAAACACCAATTTCATTTGTAGCACCAAATCTATTTTTTACTCCTCTAAGTATCCTATATGATAAAAATCTTTCTCCTTCCAAATATAACACTGTATCTACCATATGTTCTAATACTCTTGGTCCTGCAATAGCTCCTTCCTTTGTAACATGCCCAATTATTACAGTAGTTATATTCTTCTTTTTACACATTTGCATAATTTTTGCTGTACATTCTCTTACTTGACTAACACTTCCAGGAGCTGAAGAAATTTGCTCACTAAACATTGTCTGTATAGAGTCTATTATAACTAGTTTTGGTGTTGTATTTTCAATTGCTTCTTCAATAAGTTCCATACTTGTTTCACCTAAAAATATAATATTATCTCCATTAACACCTAATCTATCTGCTCTAAGTTTAATTTGTGTTCCAGATTCTTCTCCTGATATATATAATATTTTTTCATTAATTTCAATTTTATCACAAAGTTGAAGTATTAAAGTAGATTTACCAATACCAGGATCACCACCCAATAATACAAGTGAACCTTCAACTAATCCTCCACCTAATACTCTATCTAATTCTTCAAAACCAGTTTTAAATCTATTACCATTTTCAACTTCTACATCTT
Organism: Clostridiales bacterium; assembly: GCA_015056545.1. Classification (GTDB taxonomy): domain Bacteria; phylum Bacillota; class Clostridia; order TANB77; family SIG350; genus SIG350. The sequence goes on from SVGE01000014.1 coordinate 11,807, forward strand.
TAAGTTTAATAGGTTTAGTTTTTTCCCCTGTTTTACTAGATAAACTATTATTACTTGTTTTTAATATTTTTTCTTCATAAAAACTATTCCATTCATTGCATGCTGGACATTTTCCAAGCCATTTTGGTGATTCATATCCACACTGGTTACAAACAAATATACTTGTAGCTTTTGCCATTTTTTCTCCCTTCAAGTTTAATACCAATTTTCATTATATATTTCATTTATACAAATTATATACATAGCATGTGACCATCCTAATGCATTAACCCATAACTCTTTTTCATTAACTCTTGATATTTGTTCAGGTAAAAATCCTAGCTCAGTTGCATGATTTGTTACCCAATCTAAATACTCTTTTGCTTTATTATATTCTTCAATATTTCCAGTAACTTTATATTTTTTTATATAATATATACATAACCATAATGTACAAATAATCCATGGATTTGTTTGCATATAATGGTCATATTCAAACCTATATATTCCCCCAACTGGTGATGTTAATCTTTTTTCAATTTCGTGAGCTGTTATTTTTACTTTTTCATTTGTTATATCTAATATATCAAAAGGCCAAATTAGTCCTAATACACTAGTATCTAATATATTATCATTTAAATTTCTTCTAAAAAAACCTAAATCTTCACTCCAATATTTTTCAAAAATATTGTTATACATCTTATCCATTTTTATTTTAATTAAAGAGGCAAACTTAGCTGTTTCAATATTTTCAACATACATTTTAAAAGCATAATATATTGAACAAAGTGTATATAGATGCTGTCCTTCATTCATTTCCCATAAATCATAACAAGTATTATTTAAATTAGTATGAATATCTAATTGTTTAAGTAAATATTCAATCGCTTTATCTAAACTTTCTTGCATTATATTTAAAAAATTTTCATCTTTTGTTAATAAGTACTGTTTTATAATACCAATAACAACACAAGCTGTCTCATCTAATTGAAGGCCCCAACATGGTGCTAAATTTCCATCTGTATAATATCTTTGTTCCCACATTCCATTATCTAACTGTGTTGCCCTGCAAAATTTTGTATAAAAGAAATTAGATATTTCTTTTAGCCCACAAATATTTAATGCTTCTGTTAAATATACACTATCTCGTGGCCAACAATAGGCATATCTTCCACAATGCGTAAAGTTTTCATCGACTTCACAAGAAGCTATCATACCGCCTGTTTTATCATTTGTATACATTAAAAGTAATAATACTGAACGTATATATATTTCTTCTTGTTTATCATTTTCAAAATTATATTTTTTAATTTTATTTACAATATTATTCCAATATTTCACATTATCTTCATACATTAACTTTTCATCAATTGTATTAAGTAAGTTTATTAAATTTTTTGTAAGATACAAACTATCTCTAAATGATATAAATATTGTTATTTCATTATCTTCAATTTCATATTCAATAACACTTGAATTAGACATTCCTATATAGTCTTTTTTATTATATTCTAAATTATAAAAAACTGATTTCGCATCATTTATCTGATAATTTGTTATTTTATTTTTTGAAAAAGTTGTAAAATATGAATCTTTTGAATATTGAATTAATGAATTTAATTCTTCATTATACCAACCACTTGTATAATTATTTACATTTGTATTTAATTCAGAATAAATTAATAATTTAGAAATATCTAAACCAGTATTATTTTTTTCAATAACATATTTTCTTACTAATACATTATTTTCTATATCTACATAATCTCTTTGTAAAATCTTTATATTTTCATTGTATATTTTTGTATAAAGGATATTAGTATTTTTTTCATAATATTGATTATATTTAAATACATCACTATCCCCTAAATTAACATATCTATTCTCTATAATTATTCCTACTTGATGATTAGCTATATGTTGCATATAATCTATATTTGGAGCAAAATATCTTAATATTTCACCTTTATTATTTAAACTTACTAAAATAGTGGAATTTCCTATTATAGCATCGTTAACATATTTTTCCATCAGTAGCCTCCTTTTTCTTTTGTAATTATCTTATATTTTCCCATTGATATTATATCTTAATACACTTAAAAACTCAATAGAATATGAAACATTTAATATATTTTTTCAACCTCTTGTAATCATTATGTCAACATGATATAATGTTATTGCTAGCAAATTTTCAATAATCAATTCACACTAAATTTTAGGAGGATATATCTATGACTGAATTAAAACTTTTAATTGATTTATTGTTTTTTAGAAATTCTGTACCTATCAATATATTTCTCTCTATAATTTTATGGATAGTTCTATTGATATGTTTTTATTTCTTTATTATATTCATCCGGCATATAAGTTATCGTATTTACTTAAAAATATTTACTTCACAGATAACAACTCAGCAAGTAGTGGGAAAAGTAGTTAGAAAAGATTACATCCCCAAAAGGTTTATGTACGGAAGAACTCCTCTTCTCCTACCAGAAGAATATAATGTACATGTTGTGTTTGAAAATTATAAAGATATTATTAACAACAAAAATATATTTAATAAAACTAAATTGGAGAACGAAATAACACTTAAATTAATAAAAAGAATTTCAAAAAAAGGAAAAGTTCTTGAAGCAAGCTTAAAATTGCCCTCTAGTAATTAGAGGGCTTTCTCATTAAATATAAATTTGCTTATTACATAACAAACATACTAACCATTGTTATTTTTAATATAATATTCAGAATAATTTTTTTCTATATTATTAAATTCTTTTTTATAAGTATCAATATATAAATCAAAATTCGAAATATTCTCTTTTATTCTTTTCAAATCTTTTTGAACAATATAATATTTATTTGATTCATACCAAGGTTTTAATAATTCATATACTTCTTCTTTTGCAACTACATAATTAATATTTACTATATTTAAACTAGTTTTTATATCATTAATATCATTAATAATCTGCTGCATATCTATATTTTCTTCATATTTTAAATAAATTGCCATTGCATATATATCACAATTATCAGCTTCTGTAATTTCAACATTAGAAACTTGTAATTCTATATTATAGATACTCTTGACATTATTTATTTCATTCCAATAAGTTTCATACTCTTCTACCATTTCTTTTATATTTTTTCTATTATATTGAGTATCTGTATAATTTTTATATTTGGAATGATAAAATGGAATAGTAATTCTCATTCCCGTATCTTTATTCTCTAAAGTAGTATTACATATAATCTCTAAACTTAAATCATCTTCCTCTATATCATAATACGTTGACCAAAAATCATCTAGATATTCATAACTTTTATCTTTAATTATATAATCTGAATATATTTTAGCTACATATTTTTCTATAAATGATTTATTATATTTTTCAATTAATATATTATATAAAACAAGTATTAATATAAAAATTACTATTATACCTAAAATATACTTTATAGATATTCTTTTTTTGTTTTTTATATTTTGTTCCATATTTTTCTCCTCCTTGTGAGAATATATTATCACATAAATATTAACTATTCAACTATATTTTTCTTTGTCGAATTTTGCGATGAAAAGTATGTTTTTTTGACAATTTTATATTTACAAATCATATTTTTAATTATATAATGTTTTCAAGATAAAAGGAATTAAGCAGAGCGATTAGTCATCTTGTTCATATTGGATATACTTCCTTTATGAAAGGAGATGATGCTTATGAGTACATATGAATGTTTATCTATTATGATAACATTTTCATTACTTATTATAGCTATTTTGGAATTTAAAAATCAAAATAAAAAATAATTGTCTCTGTTCAAATTTGCCACCGAACTAGACAATTATTTTTTTACTCAAATTAACGGCTAACCGCTTATGCGGTATTCCTTTTATCTATTTATATTTTAATATTTTTTTATTTTATGTCAATATATTCAGTTGTTTTTAATCAATAACAAGTAATCTAATTTTACCACCTTTATTTTCTTCTTTATCCATATATCCTGTTATACTTGTTATATCTTTATTTCTTAGAATTTCATCTAAATTTGTTGCTGTATATTTTTTAGTATCTACCTTTGTATATACGATTGTATTAGATTCTAGTACATATTCTTTATTATTTGCAACAAGTTTTAATCCATTTTCTTTGCTAAGTTTTCCTGATACTTTTGTTAATTTATTTATATCAACAATTGCACCATTTAGAGTAAGCATCATAGCTGGCTTATTATCCCCTATATTAAACATCATATTTTGTGTCATAAACGTTGTTTCTATTCCATTTTGATTAACTGTATACATTGTATTTGCAGTTACTGGAGATATTTCTGTTTCCTCTAAAACAATTACTGGTGTATACATATCATTTGTTACATCTGTTATTATTAAATTATCTATTTCCCCATTATTATTTTTAGTGTAATTTACAACACTTGAACTAGAAATATTTACACCCTCTAATCTACTTAAATCTATTTTTTTAGTTATTGATATATATTCATTATCTACTTTTGGTATTTCTATAATATTAATATTTGTTGTTAATTTTGAATTACCAATTGTTTTATTTGTACTATTTACTACACCATAAACATCTTTTTTAGTACTTACTCTTCTTACAACTGCTTTATTTGATGAATAAGATATTTTTACAATTTCATTTATATAATCATCATAAATTTCATCTACTGTAACTTTATTTGTATTACCATCAGCTGTCAAAATGGTAACATAATATGCTGAATAATTATTACCATTTGAACTTGTTTTTATTTCAGTTCCTACATCTAAAAGCAACCCTATTTGCTCTACTTGAAGTTCTTTTTGATTTAATATATCTACAATTTTATTGTCTTTTCCTAGTAAAATTGTAACAACCTCTCCCTCATTATATTGTTTCATTTTTGTATATGCCTTTTCTGTTTCAATTCTATATTCTTTTCCAGCAATTATTATACTTGAAACATTATATTTATTTGGAAGTATTTGTTCAATCATTCCAGTTACTTTATTATCTATAACTAATAATTCATTAGTTGATGGATAATAATATATAACATCATTTATATTAATATTTTCAGTAGTTACTTTTTCATTATACTTAATAATTGTAGAATCAGTATATTGATTAAGTGTATTTTTATCTGTTACTACAATTGGCCCTTCATATTCTGAATCAACTAAAACAGCAAAGTTTACATTATTATTTTTGTCTTTATTTATATATATTGCATTACCTTTATTTGCTGTAATATTGCTTAATATTACTTTTTGCATTTTATAATATACTACTGAATTATTGTCTATTTTAATAAGTTCTTCAAAACCATTATTATTTACTATTACGCCATTATCTATTGTAGATATAATACTGTATTTTTCAACATTTTGTTTTTGAGGAACAACTGATACTACTTCTCTATCTGAATTTAAAACAAGTGTTGCTTTTGTGCCAATTATATCCCCTTTAATTTCATTTACACATTTAAAAATACCTGCTGATGTATAAATTTGATTTGTCTCTAATGTTTTATCTTCTTTATTAGTAGATATAATTATTATATTTTCAGCTATATCATATTCTAATATATTCATATATGTATATGTTGTCCCATTTACCTTGCTACATAATGTATTGAAAATTATATTTATAGCATCTTGTCTAGTAATATCTTCACCAATATTTTTGTTTACACCTTCTAATATTCCTTTTTCTTTTGCATATGCAACTTGACTATATGGCCATGCAGTTCCATAATCTTGTGAAGTATATTGAAGTAATCTAAGTCCAATAACACTAGCTTCTTCTAAATTAATATTATTTGTTGGTCTAAATGTTAAATCTGGATATCCTTGAAGTATACTATTTTTAACAGCTACTTTTATATATGGTGCTGACCATCTTACTCCAGCAACATCTTTAAATACACTTGACTGTGATGTCAAATCTATTGTATTTTTAAAATTAGAAACTAATACAATTAATTTACTAAATTCTTCTCTAGTTATATTATTATTAAGTTTTAAATCACCATCTGGATATCCATTAAGTACTCCTATATCACTTAAAAAATTAGCTATATAGTTTACATCATATTCAGTTGCCGCATTGCAAATTGTAAATAATCCCATATTTAAAATACTTAATATTAAAACTATACTGAATAAAATCTTTTTCATAACTACCTCCATTTATTCATATCTTAATGCATCTATTGGATTTAATTTAGCTGCTTTATTTGCAGGTAAATATCCAAATATTACTCCTATAAATCCTGAAACACCAACTGCTACAATTATTGAAGTAATTGATATAACAAATTTCAAATCCATTGCTCCTGCTACAATATAGCAAGCTATTATTCCTAATATTATACCAATAATTCCACCAATTGCACTTGTTGTAATAGATTCTATTAAAAATTGAGAAATTATATCTTTTCTCTTCGCTCCTAATGCCTTTCTAATACCTATTTCTTTAGTTCTTTCAGTTACAGATATTAACATTATATTCATAATACCAATACCACCAACTAAAAGTGAAATACCTGCAATTGCCACTAAAAATGTTGTAAGCATTGACATTACATCATTTAATTGATCTAGTATTGATTCAGCATTTATTATTAAATAATCATCCTCATCTTTAAATGTATCATACCAAAACTGAGTTATATCTTTTTCCGCTTCTCCTGCAAATTCTGATGAAGTTGCTAAAAAATAATATGTTGTAACTTCTTCTATCTTAAATATTCTTTGTGCTACTGTATATGGAATAATAATTATATCATCTTCTCCACCAGCAATACCTTCTTGTTTACTTTCAAGAATTCCAACTATTTTAAAGACTTCTCCATTAATCTTAATATTTTGCCCTATTACATTTTCTTCATCTTCAAACAATTTATCTTTTACATATGAACCAATTACACATACTCTTTGAATTCTTGCTACATCTAAATATTGTATAAATCTACCTTGCTCTATTCCTCTATCCCTAACTGTACCATAATCTTCATTTCCACCTATTATTGTAGAGTAATGCGAGTTTGTTCCATATTTTACACTTGTTGGTGAATTACTTGTTACATATGGCGAATATTTAGCTATATTTTGAGAATTATATACCATATTATCTAATTCATTTATATCTATTTTTTTTGAATTTCCATTATATAATGTTACACTAGCAATAACATTAGCACCCATACTTTTGAAGATATCTTCTATGTATGCTGTTACACCATTACCTAATCCTATTATAACTATTACAGCTGCAACACCTATAATCATACCAAGCATTGTAAGTATTGCTCTCATTTTACTAGATAATAGACTCTTTACTGCTAGCATAAATGATTGTTTTATTTCCATCTATTTACCTCCATTTTGTCTATCCTCTATAATCTGACCATCTTGAATTCTAACAATTCTTTTAGCTTTCTCAGCTATTGAATTATCATGCGTTATAAGTACTATTGTATTTCCATCTTGATGTAATTTTTTTATAAATTCTAATACTTCTATACCTGTTTTACTATCTAATGCACCTGTTGGTTCATCTGCAAGTATTACAGAAGGATTACCGGCTAATGCTCTAGCAATAGATACCCTTTGTTGCTGCCCTCCAGATAGTTGTTGAGGATATCTTTTAGCCATATCTGAAAGTCCTACTTTTTTTAATGCTTCCATTGCTAATTCTCTTCTTTCTTTTTCTGGCATATTCCTATATATTAAAGGTAATTCAACATTTTCCAATACAGTAAGTTTTTGTATTAAATTATATTGTTGAAATATAAAACCTAATTCTTGATTCCTTATATAAGATAATTCATCATCAGAAAGAGTACTTACATCTTTGCCATTTAATATATATTCACCTGATGTTGGAACATCTAAACAACCAATTATATTCATACAAGTAGATTTACCGCTACCAGATTGACCAACAATTGCAACAAATTCGCCCTTTGAAATATGCAAAGTTATTCCATTTACTGCTCTAACTTCTGTTCCACCTGTATTATATATCTTATATATATTATTAAGCTTAATCACTCTTTCTCACCTCTATTCTTCTGGAGTTGTTCCTCCCATACCATTCATTCCACCCATCATTTCAAATAGGTTCTTTTGAACTAATTTATCTACTAAAACAATATCTCCTTCATTTATTCCAGATATTATTTCAACATTATCACTATCATTTTCACCAATTTCAACAATTACTTTTTTATATCCTTTTGGTACATTGGTATCTTCGTCCTGATAATTAGTATCTGTTTTTACATAAACTATATTTCCTTTTCTAACAGCTGATGTAGGTACTGTTATTACATTTGGTTTTGATACAATTTGAACCTCTGCATCAACATTCATTCCTGGTAATAAGCCTTCTGGGTCATTAACAATTATTTTTACATCATAATTTGTAACACCATTTTGTGATTTACCAACAATATTAATATTTTCTACATAACCTTTATATTCTTTTCCGTTAAGTGCATCACAAGTGACAATAACGTTTTGCCCTTTTTGAATTCTAGATATTTCTAATTCATCAACTTCAATTGTAAAATTAATAACATTCATATTAGCAACTATTGCCATAGCTGAAGAACTTGTTGTAGCAGACATTGAGCTCATTGCAGACATAGAAGAACTAGATAATATATCTCCTTTTTTCTTATTTTTTAATATAACCTTACCATCAATAGGTGATTTTATTTTATAATTGTCTAATTGATCTTGTGCATTTTTAAGATTAATTCTAGAATCTTCTAATGCAATTTTAGTTTGCTCAAGTTGTGTATCTATTGCATCTCCACCTATACGAGCTATTACCTCTCCTTTTTTAACATAATCTCCTTTTAATTTATATATTTCTTTAATATATCCGCTTCCAGTTGAGTATATTACGGATTTATTCATATATTCAAATTTACTGCTTGAGTTACTATTAATATTATTAATTCTAACAATTCCACTATCACTATCTGTAATTCCTCCTGGATTAGCTACAATTACTTCAACATAACTAGTAGCATATCCTTCATTTGAAATAATATTTGATGAAGAAATCTTTGAAATATTTCCAGTAGTTTGATAAAAACCTTTTTCAACTGTTACCATAGCAGTTTGACCTATATACATATCTTTAACATCTTGACTTGAAAATTCAGCTACTATTCTAACATTTGAATTGTCTAAAACATTTGCAACAATACTTCCCTGACCTATCATATCTCCAACTTTTAAATTCATATCTGTTAAAACACCATTTGATGAAGCAACAATTTGAACACTATTAAGCATTGTATTATATGTTAGTTCTGCATTTTTTACATTAAGCTGGGCTCTAGAAATTGAATTATTAACATCTTCTGAATCAATTACATAAAGTAATTGGTCTTTTTTTACTAACATTCCTTCTTCAACATAATCTTCTAATATTTCACCTTGCACTAATGCAGTAATATCGTATTGATTATCTGGAGATATTGTCCCACTACCAGTAACTACTACATTAATATCCCCTTTAATTGCTGTAACTTCTTCATAATTAAATTCTTTTTCTTCAGGATTTAATATTTTACCTAATATATTAAAAACTAATATTATTGTAATAATAACTAAAATAATCTTTGCTTTTTTAGATTTAAATATTTTAGGTAATTTAAATTTCTTTTTTGTTTCTAACTTTTCTTTATTATTCATTTATTCCACCTCTAACTTTTAAGCCTTTTTTTACTAACTCGATTTTATCTATATATCTCTTAACTATATTATTCTTGTCCTCTTTTAATATTACTATTTCTTCAATAGAATTTTTAGATATACTATTCAAAATATCTAAAACAAGATAAATTTCTTTACTATCTGAAATATTTAATAATTCTTTATCTATATTTTCATTTAACTCTGTAATAAAAATTTGCTGTTCTTCCCTACATTTATTTACATTTGAATTATTTAAATTGTTTACTAAGCAATACATAATATTTTGTTTCATATTTGTATTTTCTTCTGAGCCAATGAAATCTATAATCCAAATAAAAATTTCTTTATATGTTTCAAAAATATCTCCGTTATTTTTCTTTAATGTTTTAAGCATATTTTCAGATAATTTATTTTTATATTCTTTCATTACATATTCAATTATATCTTGTACATTTTCAAAATATATGTAAAAACTTCCTCTTGCTATTCCTGCATTTTTTACAACTTGATTTATTGAAAAATCATTTATTGGAACTCTGTTCAATTCATCAATTGTTGCTCGAAGAAGTATATTTCTTTTTTCTTCTGCTAGATTAAAAAACTGTTTTGTAGGCATACTTTTCCCCCTTAATTGACACCTTGTCATTATTATATATTACCCTAAGGATATAGTCAATAGAAATAATTTAAAGTAATAACAAAAAACTAGGAAAAATTTTTCCTAGTTTTTTGTCATTCATCTTATAATTAATCTTGGAACTGTTTCATCACAAGCATAAGTTAAAGAAGGTGTTCGAATACTTTTTATAAGATATAAATTATCTGCAACTATATATTCTGCAATAAGATTAAATTCAGAGTTTATAACTTTATTATATCTTAATTTGTATACACTTCTTCCTTCATCTGGTTCACAATAGTCTTTACCCACAAATAATTTTCTTAATTTGCTAAAATAATCTTGTGATACACAAACATGGTTACTCTTAGCAATTGCAAAAAGCAAGTCAGCCATAATAGCCATTCCCTGCATTTTATTAAGACCTGTTGCCACATTGTCGAGTTCTGTTTGAATTTTACTTAAATCTAAACTTGTCATACAGTATTCCTCCACGATATTATTAAGATTTGTTTTTTATTTAAATTACTTCAGTTTCATATCTCTCAAAATGCCTTTTATATGAATTAATAGAAGCACGTTCACCAGTATCAAACAATATAGAACGTGAAGTATCTTTTTCTACTTTAAAACAAAATCTGCGTACATTTTTAGTAAATGCATCCCATTCTTTTATTGCTTGAATAATGGGTTCCATTTTATCTGCATCAACTTTAGAAAATGATAACTCAAGAATTTCATTAGATGCGTTAATAATAAAACTTACATTATCAAATTTAGCTAAAGTTGCATTAATAAATACTGTTTTGGATAAAACTATAATCCGAGGATTAATAGTATTAAACTTAGAGGCTAAATACTCAACAACCTCATCATTCCACTGTGATCTTAAAACACCTGCAAAAGCATATGACATATTTTTATTTCTCCTTTCATTTATGCTCATCCTCGAACAAAAGAATATTACCTTTAAAATCTACTTTGGTATTATTACTATATTCAAGATTTTTGGCTTTAACTTTACGTATAAGGTATACTTTTATATCTTCTATTTTTACTTCAATTAATTCAATTATTAAGTTTGAATTTTCAGTTTCATCTTTAATAGTTATAACCTTGTTTTCGCCTTCATAAGAACATGTTTCTTGCGCTTTAAATATTATATCTCTTAATATCAAATAATATCTTTGAGATATATAAAGAGGCTTCTCATCTCCAAGTGCTAAAAAAATTGATGCTAAAACACCATCTTGCTGAGCTTGTACTTTCATTTTAGCAACACCTTTGAATGAATCTAGAAGCTCTTCGTATTCTTTACTCATCTTTCTGCTCATTATATTTCCCCCAAAATTTATAGAATAATTATAGCGACTTAATTAGATGTTTTTCTATATTTCAAATTCTCCATAGCCAAGTTTCTTATCATAACGCTTTTTCCAAGCTCTAAGACTACTCCTAGCACCAAACTCTGTATAGCATCCTTCTGTAACCGTTTTCCATTCTTTTGTATTTTTGTTTTCCTTTACACATACCTGTCCATAGTAAAATCCGAATGTTTTTATTATCCGTGCCTTCATATTTTCACCTCATAATTTTAATTAATCACTAAGCATTATATGCTCTTTTTCTTCGTCAAATTCTGTACATTCAAAATTTAACCCTTGTGAACTTATCTTTCTTAAAATATAAAAAGCTTTATTAGGTGTTTGTTCTAATGTAATCTCCAACTTCTCTTTATAATAGAATTCACTAAGCACAACTGTAGAAGAAATTTCACTGAATTTTCCGTCATTATTAGACCAAGATTTCCAGGCAAATAATTTCTCAAGTTTTTCATAGTATGAACTATATAAAACAATCTGATTGCATTTTACTAATGACCAGAAAATCATATTAATTATTTCCCTATCTTGCATAGTTGTAATTGGATCTTTTTCAGCTTTGATAACTTCTGCTCTTTTTTTATAAGTAATAGCTTGCATTTTTAAATCCTCCTTAAAATATTTTTAATGGATAATACTAATTTAATTTTACTGTTTATATATATTAACATAATTCTATTGATTTTTCAACAAAATTATGTTAATATATATAAGAATTTATTATTATATTTTAAAGCTAGTTTATATTACTATGCTTGTATTTCGAGGAGGTAGTTTTATGATGAAATTAACTTTTGACAGAGAGGGTTTTAAAATAGTATTAAAAAGATTATTATCGCATCTTTTTAGTTTTATGTATATTTTCGCTATAGTCTGTTTTTTACTTTATTCTAAAGTTTTAAATAATATAAAACTAGAAGCAGTGCAAGATGCTTTATTCTCATTTTGTTGCATTATTATTCCCATTAGTTTCTTTGTAATTATTGGGTTAGTAAGTATGATTGGTTTATTACTTATTTTTACATTTTTTAAAACAATTTTTGAAAAAATTAAACATCGGAGGTATTTTTTATATGAAAAAACATTCTAAAATAAGTGAAAATATTAAAGCTTTATTGTTTTTTTTAATTATTTCTGCTTTAATATTTGGTGCAACCGTAATATGTTGGAATTGTGTTATTATGAAACTTCATTTTAATGCAAGAAATCTTCTATTCACTATTATTATACTACTTATTGGGCTAGCAAGTCTTGTTGCAACGCTTACCTTTATAGGATCTATTATAACCCTTAGTATTGAAAATCATTATTATACAAAAGAAAATGCTAAAAGTTTGGAAATCGTAAAAAATAAGCTATCTAATGAATTTACTGAAATTAAAATAGGAGAAAATGGTTTTCCTTTTAATTTTAAAAATGAAGATATAAAATGTATGGCAAAACTTGACGAATATAACAATATTATATATAAGATTCAAGTTGATACTGCAATAGCTTCAGATGATTATAAAACTTTTACAGATTATTTTGAAGTATAAATTGATAAAACGAGTAACTATTTATTTTGTTGCTCGTTTTTTTGTTTAAAATAGTATATTTTTCACTTCACTATCTTCTATATCTAATACATAAGCTATCTCACTAAATAATTGCTTTTCTGCTTGTTTTAGAATATCCTTATCCGCTTGTGTTAGATTGTTTTTTTCTTTTTTATGTGTATATATCATTCTTAAAAGTATTATTAAGTTATATACATCTCCAGATTTTAATAATTCATCATACTTTTTTATTCTTGTTTTATAATCTAATATTATTTCTATATTGCGCTCTTTATATTTTGCTTTTAACTTTTGTATCTCTTTTATTGTCATTGGTCTTCGTATAAAATTACTTGCATTATCTATTGGAACCATAACTCTTACTGTATCTTCATTTTTATTTAAAACATAATATTCTGTATTATTTATTTCTGCTTTATCTATAATTGTACACAAACCTAATTTTTTATGTATAACGATATCTTGTATATTAAACATTATTTTCCCCTTTTAATAATATTATTAACATTTTATATTTTATTAATCTTTTATTTTTTAATTTTTGTACAAAAAGATATGTATTAACTTAATAATACATATCCTTATATTTTAATCTATTTTCTTTTTTATCATTTTTAATGCTTTTTCTCTTTCAATCATTATTATATGACCACAACCTATACATTTAAGCTTAAAATCTACTCCTATACGAGTAATCTCCCATGTATCGCTTCCACATGGATGTTTCTTTTTAGTTTGAACTATATCTCCTATAACATATTCATTCATAACTATGCTCCTTTTACAGTTTGTTCTTCATATATAACCTCTGGGAAAGCTCCATTTTTTATAGTATCTGCTGTTATTATACATTTTTCTACATTTTCCATAGATGGTAATTCAAACATAACATCTGTCATATTCTCTTCAAATATTGACCTTAATCCTCTTGCACCTGTATTTCTTTCAACTGCTTTGTCAACAATTGCATTTATTGCATCTTGTTTAAATTCTAATTTTATTCCATCTATTTCAAATAATTTTGTATATTGTTTTACTAAAGAATTCCTTGGTTTTGTTAATATTTCAACCAATGCACTTTCATCTAATTGTTCAAGTGTTGTAATAACTGGTAGTCTTCCAACAAGTTCTGGTATTATACCAAATTTAAGTAAATCTTGTGGTACTAATTCCTTAAAACATTTTGTTAAATCTTTCTTGTTTTTAGGTTTAATATCACTACCAAATCCCATACCTTTTGTATCTGTTCTAGCATTAACTATTTTATCTATTCCTTCAAAAGCTCCACCACATATAAATAATATATTTGACGTATCAATATGAATAAACTCTTGATTTGGATGTTTTCTTCCACCTTGTGGTGGTACTGATGCAACAGTTCCTTCAATAATTTTAAGTAATGCTTGTTGAACACCTTCACCACTAACATCTCTTGTTATTGATGGATTCTCAGATTTTCTTGTTATTTTGTCTATTTCATCAATATATATAATTCCTTGTTCAGCTTTTTTTATATCATAATCTGCTGCCTGAATTAATTTTAATAAAATATTTTCAACATCTTCTCCAACATATCCAGCTTCTGTTAATGTTGTAGCATCTGCTATCGCAAAAGGAACATTTAAAATTTTAGCCAAAGTTTGTGCAAGAAGAGTTTTTCCACAACCAGTTGGTCCTAACATTAAAATATTACTTTTTTGTATTTCTACATCTTTTATTTTCTTGTTGTATTTAATTCTTTTATAATGGTTATATACTGCTACAGATAATGTTTTTTTAGCTTGTTCTTGTCCTATAACATATTGGTCTAATACTTCTTTTATTTCTTTGGGACTAGGTATTCTTGTTTGCTTTTCTTGAACATCAATAAATTCATAATCTTCATTATTAATTATTTCATTGCATAATTCTAAACATTCATCACAAATATTAGCTCCTGGTCCAGCAACTATTCTTTTTGCTTGATTTTGAGTTTTTCCACAAAAAGAACATCTTACTTCTTTTACCTCTTTTTGTTTTGGCATTAGATTTCCTCCCTAATATTATTAGTTTTATTATTTAGCTTTTTCAATAACTTCATCAACTATTCCATATTCTTTAGCCTCTATAGCTGACATAAAATTATCTCTATCTGTATCTTTTTCAATTGTTTCTAATGTTTGACCTGTTCTTTCACTTAAAATTTTGTTTAATTTTTCTTTAGTTTTTAATAACCATTCTGTTCTTATTTTTACATCTGATGCTTGCCCTTGTGCACCGCCTAATGGTTGGTGTATCATTATTTCAGAATTTGGAAGTGCAAATCTCTTTCCTTTTTCTCCTGCAGCAAGCAAAAATGCTCCCATACTAGCAGCTAAGCCTACACATATAGTTGATACAGGGCACTTAATATATTGCATAGTATCATATATAGCCATACCTGCAGTAACACTTCCACCTGGACTATTTATATATAACATAATATCTTTTTCTGGATCTTCTGCTTCTAAAAATAATAATTGTGCAACTATTAAACTAGCTGAAGCATCATTAACCTCTGTATCTAAAAATATTATTCTTTCCTTTAACAATCTTGAATAAATATCATATGATCTTTCTCCTCTACTTGTTTGTTCAACAACTATTGGAACATTGTATGAATTTTTTATCATAAAACACCACACCTTTCTTTTGTATAATTTTAATTATGTACTATTTTATTTTTGCATTTTCAATAACAAATTTAATAGCTTTTTCATAAACCATATTTGCTTTGTAGTAGTTAATTACATTTTCATTAAATGTTTTTCTAATTTCTTCAACATCAACATTTCTATGGTAAGCCATTTCTTTCATTTTTTCTTCTATATCTTCATCTGTTACTTCTATTTTTTCAGTTGCAATTATAGCATCAATTATTAATCTAGTTTGAACATCTTTTTTAGCTTGTTCTTCTAAAGAAACTTTAACATCATCAATTTTTTGTCCAACCATTTGAAGATACATATCAAAATCTATCCCTTGATGTTGCATATTATGTTTTATTTCTTCTATTTTAGCATTCACTTCATTATCTATCATAGCTTGTGGAACATCAAATTTTGTTTCTTCAAGTAATTTTTCAATTACTTGGTGTTCCATTTCATGTTCTTCTCTATGTTTATTTTCATGTTCAAGTTTTGCTTTTATATCTTTTTTGTATTCTTCTAATGTATCAAATTCACTAACATCTTTAACAAATTCATCATCAATAGTAGGTAATTCTTTTACTTTAATACCATTTAATTTTACTTTAAATACAGCTGGTTTTCCTTTTAATTCATCAGCATGATATTGTTCAGGGAAAGTTACATTAATCTCTCTTTCTTCACCAATTTTCATACCAACTAATTGATCTTCAAAACCTGGTATAAAGCTTCCACTACCAATTTCTAAATCATAGTTTTCACCTTTTCCACCTTCAAAAGCTACATCATCAACAAATCCTTCAAAATCTATTGTAGATATATCTCCTTGTTTTAATTCAGTTTCATTGTCTTCTATTGTTATAATTCTTGCATTTTCTGCTGCAACTTCTTTAATTCTATTTTCTACATCTTCATCAGTTACATTATACTCAACTTTTTTTAATTCTATACCTTTATATTTACCTAAAGTTATTTCTGGTTCTACTTCAACAATAGCTGTAAATTTAACACCATTTTCTTTTGACATTTCTTGTACGTCTACTTCTGGAGTTGCTATTGCTTTAATATTATTTTCTTGTAAAGCTTTTACATATTCTTCATTTGCAACTTTATCAAAAGCATCTTGAAAGAATATTGTTTCTCCATAATATTTTTCTACCATAGCTTTTGGTACTTTACCTTTTCTAAAACCAGGTATTGCAAAATGTTTAATATTTTCTTTGTATACTTCATCAATAGCTTTAACAAAAGCTTCTTTTTCTATTGTAAATTCTAATTTTACTTTTCCTTCTAATTTTTCTACTTTTACACTCATTATTTATCTTCCTTTCTTTCATAAATTTGCTTATCAATTATATCACAAATATTGAATTTTTCAAGTAGTTTACTAAAAAAAAGAAGAAGTAGAAAGTTTTTAACTTTCTACTTCTTCTTTTTTTAATATATTCACTTTTTTACCACTTACCTAATTGTTATATCAAACATTTTTTTCTCTGATGATATTCCTTGTCTTGATATACTTACTCCTAATTTATATTGTCCTCTTACTGCTTCTTCTGCTGTCATTATTATCATCTCATCTTCTGCTGTGTTTTGTACCCACATTAATCTTCCTTCTGCATCATATAATATTACTTGATACATATCTCCTGCTTCT
>SVGE01000015.1 GCA_015056545.1 Clostridiales bacterium
TTTTCTGCTAATTTTGCTATTAATTTTGTCATTTGTTTTTCCCCCTTTCTTCTTTTGTTCTTTATATAAATAACTTTTAGTATAGCAGTAAAGTTTTTTCGTTTTATACTAATCGTTAATTATATCTATATTATGTCATATTCAATTTTACTTACTTCACCATATTCACATTTTGAAATTTTATATGCAAGTGGTGTCATTCCTAAACTTTGTATTAAAGTTGTTAAAACACATATATTTGATATAATCTGTGAATTTGATATAAATATAGCAAATAAATATATAATCATTACTGCAATATAAGATTTAATTTTTTTCTCTTTTCTTTTTTTAGAACTTATTATAGGTATCTTATCTGTATCCGCTGGTGCATATTTATGTATTACTATCATATCTAATACAAAAATTAGTCCATACAAGATATATAATAAAGTTACATTTGTTGTTACAATTGCTTTAGCTAAAAAACTAGTTCCACAAAAAACTATTAAGCTAAATAAAAAGCAAGATATATGACCATCTAAATGAAATCCTCCAGCTTGTGTTCTATATATACTCATTGCAATAAATGTTATTAAGGTTAATTTTAGTATATTAAAATACCATGCAAATAGCATTATTAATATAATTTTAGGTACTTCTCCTAATAATACTAGTAGTCCAAAATTTATTACTTCTGCTCTTTCATCAGACATATCTACCTTACTTCTTAAATAATTAGTAATTCTACTACATATATTTTCAACCATATTTCTCTTACCTCTTTTTCTTTCTTTGATATTTAAGTTATATCAAAGTTAGGTTTTCATTTGTAAAAATCTAAATGTAATATATGTTTTTCGATATATCTTTTAGTTTTCTTAATTTTCATGTATAAAAAACCAATTTTCATGAAATTATTTAATTTCTGTTAAATAGTTTTCTACTATTGCTACTAATTTTGCTATATATTCACCTATAATAGGAAGAGTAACTAATTCTTTCATGATTAAAATAAATATACTACTGACTACTATCATACCTATACTTATTCCAAAACCTCTTCCTATTCCATGTATAATGTTTTCTATAAATTGTCTTACTTTACTTTTTCTATTGACTTTTTCTTGCTCTAATAACTCAATTATATTGTCTAATTTATCTATAATATTTTTATTTTCCATAACTTTTCATAAATATTATTTACATAATTTGATTTTTTTATGTAAATTATGTTTTTTTTATTGACTTTTGTATATATTTGTATTAAAATATTTAGGCAGTTAATGATAGCCTGCCCCGGTATCTATAACTGAAAATAGAAATGAATGGAGGTTAAGTATTATCATGAGTAATACAACATATAGTGTAAAGAAAAAAGAAATCGTTAGAAAATGGTATATAATTGATGCTGAAAATAAGCCAATTGGTAGAGTTAGTGCAGAAGCAGCTAAATTATTAAAAGGAAAACACAAACCAATTTATTCAACACATTTAGATACTGGTGACCATGTTATTATTATAAATGCAAGTAAAGCAATATTAACTGGTAAAAAAATGACTCAAAAAATATATAGAAGACATACTGGTTATATAGGAAATATGAAAGAAGTAATGGCTAAAGACTTAATGGCTACTAAACCAGAAAGAGCATTTATGTTAGCTGTAAAAGGTATGCTTCCAAAAAACAGTTTAGGTAGATCAATGATCAAAAAATTAAGAGTATATAAAGATGCTGAGCACAATCATCAAGCTCAAGCACCTGAAATTTGGAACTTTTAAGGAGGGAATATAAATGCCAAGAACAAGTAGTAAAAACAAAGTACAATACTATGGTACAGGAAGAAGAAAAAAATCAATAGCTAGAGTAAGATTAGTTACAGGTAAAGGTGAAATAACTGTAAACGGAAAAACTTTAGATGAATATTTCGGAACTGATACTTTAAAATACATCGTAAAACAACCATTAACATTAACTAACACTTTAGATAAATTTGATGTTAATGTAAAAGTTATCGGTGGTGGATTTACTGGTCAAGCTGGTGCTATTAGACATGGTATAGCTAGAGCATTAGTTGAATCAAGTGAAGAATTAAGACCACAATTAAAATCTGCTGGATTCTTAACAAGAGATCCTCGTATGAAAGAAAGAAAAAAATACGGTCTTAAAAAAGCAAGAAAAGCACCACAATTCTCAAAAAGATAATTATATTTTCAAAGGTATATTCAATCGAATATACCTTTTTTTATTTCTAAAAAGAGGATAGACAACAAAAAATTATCTACCCTCTTTTAAATTATTCTACATGAGCTGTCAAAAATTTTTTCACTTCGATTAGCCACTCAATTGCATCTTCAGGACATGTTTCATATGAAGTTGCCTCAGCAATAAAATTGCGTTTTTCACCTTCTGAAAAATCTTCGCAGTTAAGAAGTTCTTCAATTGCCTGTATTACAGAATTAATTACTTCTTCTCTGTTTTCTTTTATGTAGTCCATTAAGGTTTCTTCAAACCCATTGCAATCCTGATTAAAGTATGCAATAAAAAGGTTGGACAAAGAATATTCTTTTGTACCGAACGCAGCTAATGAATATTTTTCTTCAATACTCATCATCGCATCTTCCTCCTTATCTTATAGGAAAGGCTGTTTTTACGTAAAAACCTCCATCATCTAATGGCTGTATTATTACTCTAACTCTTTGAACATGTTCAACCATATCAGCTGACCCAAATATACCAGTTCCTATTGCTTTTCCCATACTATGTTCAATAGCAAACTTGTTTTTGCCCTTTGATATGTTATTAGCAATTAATGAAATATTATTTTCATTTTTTAAAGCTGCTCTAACACATTCTAAAGCCGTAGCTTCATCATAAAATGATGATATGTTTTTTGAGCCATTTCTTAATGCCTTTAATACTGCTTGAGAAGTATTGCCTACATGTTTAGTAAGAGCATGACCATCAGAATAATTAAGAAGTTTCCGAACATCTTTAATATCTATACTCTTCAAGATTTTCTTCAAAGCTGTATAGTTTTGCGATGTTTTTCTTATTAATGCAACATCATCAGTAGTTTTAGATGCTCCTATTATGGGAAGAAATGCTGCCAAATCCAAAACAGTTGTTGTATAATGATCTAACGAATTTTCCCAATGAGTTACATCATAGACAAGATCTGTGTAGTCTTTCCATGGATCTAATCCCAAAAGTGCTAAAGCAAATTCGCCTATAGTACCAGGAACTGTTACATTATTTGAATAATTACCCAATAATGTTTGGTCAATTGCAGTAGCAAAATCAACAGTTGTATTTTTAGCTAAAGGTACATTCATATAATCATCCTGTACATAGCTTCTATCAACTATTATATAATCTTCATGTACAAATTCAGGTTCTGAATTTGCTTCATTTTGAGATGAATTAGAATAATTATTATTGTTACTGTAATTTTCCTCAGGGTAATACACAGGTTCTTCATAACAATTATTATTAATTGTTTCTGAATATGAATGACTTATTGTAACATCTACTGAGTTTGGTCCTGTTGATTCATAATGCTCTTCATAATAGTATTGATTATTGCCTGTATCAACACTTAAAGAACTCGAAACAGAGCTAGAAAAGCTTATAGTAAAGTCTTCTTCCTCTTCTTCGTAATATTCTTCAACATCTTCCTCATAATAATAGTCATTCTCATCCTCATAATACTCGTACTCATCTTCATAGTACTCATATTCATCTTCGTAGTACCTGTAATCATCTTTATAGTACTGATACTCTGACTGATAGTAGATTGTCTGTACATTATATTCATAAACTTGCTCTCTGTAATCTGATTTATATTCACAGATATCACATCCATCAACAAAACCTTCTTCTTCATGAATATAATGTTTACGCTCTTTTCTGCCATGACTAAATTCTAATGTTCGTCCACAATAGCATTCTCCGTAAAGATGTTCCTCATCTCCCCATACATCATACATGTAATTGTGCAATCCTTCTCTACACAATTTCTTTTTACAAGTTGAACAATAGGCTGAGTAATGTAAGTCAAATCTTATTTCTTCACCACATGGACATATAAAAGCACTACCATGAGGATGTCTATCACTCAACCGTTTAACACATGCTGTAAAGTCATGACTATTTCCTGTAAATGGGCAATAATTGTAATTGCGTGCAAATGCTCCAACAGGCACAAACACTGAAAGAATAAGTGTAATCACCAGCAAGATACTCATAGTTTTTTTCATAATAAAACCTCCTCAAATTAAAATAATTTTAGATTTTCTATATTCAATTTTCCAAAATATTATATCATATTTTTCTATTTATGTATACCATTTTTCTATAAAAAAAACAGAAGTGGATTGTATATATATATTCCTCCTCTGTTTTTGTTTGTTTTTTATTAATATTAATTTTCAAAAGTGGTATGTTTTGTTACCCATTTTTTAATAGCAATTGGCACCCAAAAACCATAAATCCCAAATGTAATTATTGTAAGTAAAAGCCATTTAATCCAGCTGCCAAATAACCAAATTGCTTTTCCATTAAATTTTAATCTTCTTCCTTCAATAACTGTATGTTTCGTTTCCCATGAATATAGCATACAGACAGCCCAAGGAAGACATATTCCTAAAGATAATACTGTCACTAATACTCCATTCTCCATCCTATAAGTTGAAATAACCCTCCATCAAAATACGATTTTTCTTTTATATTTTGTGTTTTTATATTATTTTCTCCTTGCATTTCTTCTTCTTTTACTAAAAATACATTTTCATTTTCCATATTTAATTCCTCCTACTAATTTGTTGTTTAAAATATATTTAATTATTTAATTTCTTTATCTTTAAAATTATTTTTTTTATAATATTTAATTTATCCTCTTTTTTTGTTAACTCTAAAGAGTTTTCTTGTAATTCTCTATTATTTTCATTTATATCCATTTTAAACATATCCTTTGTATTTTTAATATTTATTGATTGTTTCTTTTTTTCTTGATTATATTCATGTATTTTTTTTATTAATTCTTTTTGCTCATCATTTAATAAATATTGAGTATTTAAATATGATAAAATAGCTACAGTATCTCTATTTAGGTTTTGCTGAGATAATTTTTTAGTTTCATCATAATTCCATTTATATGTTTTATCTTTTTTATCTTTAATATTTTTTCTTACTTGCTCTGGAATTTTTAATAAATCTTCTGGTGGTAGATGATTTATTATCTCATCTACTTCAACTAGTCTTTTATTATATTCTATCATCTCTTTCTCCTTCTTCTTTCGTTATATCCAAAGGTGTTTCAACAACATCTTTAGCATTTTTATCATCTAATGTTGTTAAATCATATTTTCTTTCCGTTTCTGCAATATCTTTTGGAGTAACTATTCCTTTACTGTTTATTTCTTCAATAATTTGTTTATCACTTTTTCCTTCTATAATTTCACTTGGTGTAAATTTTGAATTACTGCCAAATTGATATCCTGATGCCATTAATATTTTATGTGTTGTTAAATCTGTTGTATTTTTCTCTACAGCATCCATTATACATTTATTTTTTTCTTTTTCCTGTTCTAATGATTTTTTAGTAATTTCTAATTCTCTAGTAGTTTTTATTGAATTATCATACATTAGATCTAATTGATCCATTAATTTTGCTTCATAATCTGTTATTCTTCTAGCTCCTCCATATATTAAGTTTTCATCTATTTTTTGTTTTAGATTTTCTATGCTTTCTCCTTTTTCTGCATCTTCCATTATTTTATCAATATCTGCTGTTAATAATTCCATGCTAATAGGATTAAGCTTTGAATCTAATTTACTATTTTCAATAGAATTTTCTAAAGCTTTAGTAATAACACTAGTCAAACACGCTGACATTGCTTTTCCTTCTAATTGAAATTTTTTTAAATTATGTGTTCCACTACCATTATATAAATAAGCTCCTTCATTTTCTGAATATCTAACCATTGTTTCCCCTATATTTGAAGCTTCTACAGTCTCTCTCTCTTCTTGTGTAATATTATCATTTACTTCTAAATCATTTATATCATGGAATGATATGCATGTTGATTTTTGTTTACCGTCAATTCTATTAGTAGCTATTGGGAACATACACATTTGTGATTGTATTTGCTTTATTTCATCTTCTGTATATCCTACTTCTTTCATCCTGTTTATTAGAATATTTTCTATTTCTTGAACTTTAACTGTACCATCACAATAACTCATAATATTTACATTTCTCATTCTTTTCATTGCTGTTTCAATATCTATTTTTTCTCCATCATTAATAACTAATGGCTCCATATATTTACTTACAAATCTTTCTAATATTTCGTTTTCTTTTAATTCTTGTGTTTCTGGACTTTTTTCCATTTTAATAGATAAAAATTTCACTGGAAAATCTTCAAGAGTAAATCCTGCATTTTTATCATCTCTAACTCTCATTCTCGCCATCTTCATACCTTCTTTTGCAACTCCAAATATTGATTTATCTAAATTCACTGCTGCTATAGATAATAAACATGGTCCTTCTAAAAAAGGATTACTTCCTTCTTCTATTTTTTTAACTCCATATGGATATTCTTTACTTTTAGGTATTTTTTCATATAAATTATACATTTTCTCCTCCATTATATATTAATTTATATATATTCAAATACATATTACCACACTCAATTTATATTATCAATAATTTTTTTTATTTTACATTATTATTATGTGTAATATTTTAATATATATATTGAAATATTTACCAATTTATTGTATTATATTTTTACTTTTCTAAATATTCATTATTTGTATCTTAAATATATTCTAGGGAGGTGTTTTAAATTAATTTTTATAACTTTATAAATTCAATTGATAATATTCTTGAAAATAAATCCAAAACTTATATGAATTCATCTTTAGATAACTTTATTGATAAAATAAAAAGACGTATTAACGAAAATGATAATATTGAAAAACTGAATAAATTAGATAATGGATCTTTACTTGTTTTAGATAGATATGAAGGTATTTATGCAATATGTGAAAATTTATCTACTGGTGAGTATATTAGTATTTCTAAAGAAAACATTTGCTGTGATGCTAAAGAAGGGGATATATTGAAATATATAGATGGCAAATTAGAAATAAATTATAATGAAACAAAAAAGAGAAAAGAGAAAATACAATTTTTGCTGAAAGATGTTTTTGATAAATAGGTTAAATATAAATTATTATTATTTCCTTAATAATAATTCTGCAATTCGTTTATTTTTTTTATCTAAAAAATTTTCTATAATTTCAAAAACTTCTATATTATTAATCATATTATTAATACTCTCTCTATATTTTGCATTTTCAACCATAAATCTATAATTAATATTATTGGTCTTATTTATTATTTTTTTTATATTAGTATATGTATCACTTAAAACAAAACCAAAAGCATCTATTTCATCTACATCAATTACTGTATTCTTTAGCACATTTATTGATTCCACTCTATTTTTGGCATACTCTAAAAATAATCTTTCTTTTACTGATTCATATTTATTGCACATTATTATAATTGAATACAAATCTGTAACATTAATTGTAATAGGAAAATTATTTATATCTGTTTTTACAAATTCATGTATTTGAGTACTTAGGAATTCTAGTGGATATAATGTTACATTAAAATTAAGACATTTTTCAGGCTTTATGTTTAAACTCTGTCCACTACCTAACTCTAATATGTTTGACCTTCCCATCTTATCTAATAATGTTTGATTTGAAATATATGCTTTTCCAAATTTACTCTTAAGCCTATTTAAAGTTTTTCTATCATTATTATAATTATAAATGTTGAAGTCCGAAGATTTGCATTCAAAGCACAACATATAATTTTCATATAATACTAAATTATCAATTTCCATCTTTTTATTATCGTTAGAAATATATGTTTCATTTCTTCTTATATCATTAAATACTATTTTTAAAATTTGATAAACATATTCTTCAAAATTCTTTCCTCTTTTAGAATAATATTCATTTTCTTCTCCAATATTACTATAATACTCTTTTACTTTTATTTCACAATACTCAAATAACATACTTACAAATTCTGATAAAAATAGCATTGTATAACTATCATTTGTTTTTATTAACTTAAATATATCTTTATATTCTTCAATCTTTTCAATATCAACACTAAATAGTTCTAAATATTTTTTTATTTTTTTTAGATCTATATTATATCCCTTTCTTAATAAATTTATTATGTCTTCAGCTCTAAAACTTTCTTTAGGATTAATATCGTTAAATATTTTCTTTCTAGCATTCTCTGTAATATTTTGTTTTACATAAAAACTATTATATAATATTACTCTCAATAATATAGCTCTTGATATGATATAAATCTCTCTAATGGTTAAGCCAAAAATATTTATTGAATCAATTTTATCTATACTTCTATCTAATATTGTTAATAATTTATATAATTCTAATCCGAATGGATATTTAATTGAAATAATCTTTTTATTAATATACAAAGAATCTTCTTTTTCTACTTTTTCAAAATTAATATATTCTTTTAAATAGTAGTCAATATATTCATTAGTATTATTAAATCTGTTTATATTTTTTATATTTAATAATAGATAATATAACTCTTTATCCAGTTTTATTAATTCTATTTTTTCATTTTCTCCTATTTCTCTAAAATAATAATTATAATATATTTTTCTTATTAACTCTTTTTTCATTTTTTAACTCCCAATTATATATTTTTATAATTATTAAATAATTAAATCTTATTTAGTAATTAAACCCAATAAATATTTTTTTATATATTATATCATGTTTGTATATAATAATAAATATTAGTTTATATATTCAATTTTTATTAGTTGTAGGTTTATCAAAGATCTGTAACACTTTATTAATATTACCCCCCATTTTTAAATACCTACAATCACTTTCAGACCTAAAAATGCCAAAAATTGCTTTTTGAGTGAATTTTGCTCTATCTATACTAGGCACTACTAATTGGTAGTGCCTTTATTTTTTTATTTAGTGTTTCTTTTAAACCAACAACCTTCGGGCAACGAGTTAACATAACTCTTCTTTTGAGGTTAATCATATAAATATGTTTTTTAACTCAAAAAGAAATTGTAAATATAGAAATTCCTATTACATCTTTAAAACAATTTATAGATTTTTACTTTGCTAGAACTGTATCAAGAGATGTTAATTTATTAAATATTTGTAAGTTCTGCAATAAGGCTTTTATTGCTAATAATCCTAAAACAGAATATGATACACCACAATGTAAAAATAAAGCTAATGTATATAAAGGTAGAGCCAAAAACAAATAAGAGCTAAAATTAGCTCTTATTTGTTTTTAATAATTTTCTAATAATTCTTTTATTTTTGTTTTTTCTTCATCTTCCATTTTTTCAATTGTAACTTCCAATTTGCTTAAGATTATTTTTTTACTTTCTTTACTTATTTTTTCTTTATTCTCAATAATCAAATTAATAACTTTTTCAATATCTTCCTCTTCTAATCTATTTAAAGTATCAATTAAAATTTCAACAAAATCAAGCTTAAATTGTTTCTTTCCTTTACTTATATTAGATATTAGTTCTAATAGTCTATTTCTATAATCTTGTGTAAAATTTTCCTTCTCCAATTTATACTTATCTATAACTTTTTTGATATAATCATTAAATTCTATTGCTTTCTTAGATTTTATAGTAGCTATTAATAATTTCATTTCTATTTCTTCATCTAGAATATTTTCAATTAATTCATCAACATTATCAATGATTTCTATAATTTCACCAAAAGATTTAATAACATTTTCATCAGTATAATATTCTTCCATTTGCTTATAAATTTTAACTATAGAATCAATATCAACAATTGAAAGACTTAATATAATTTTCAATATAATTATATTATTTTCAAAATCATTTACAATTTTACCTATATATTTATTTTTCATTGTAGGATTGTTTTTCAAAATATTAATCTTCTTTAATATAATGTCTGCATAGTCTATAATATTTATTTTTGTAGAATTCATATATTTTTCTATTGTTTCTTCCCACTTTTTATCCTCTAACTTATCAAATACAGGATAATTGATAAGCTCTATTGCTAATTTAGGATCAATCAAATATACTTTTTCATTAATAAATTTAAAATAATTACTAATTTTCTCTTTATCTAACAGACCAATATTTTCTGTACAAAATTTTAAAATATCTTCTCTTTTGCTATTATATGAAAAGTTATCTAAGTATATTTCTACATAACCTTCTATTTTATCTATAAATTCTTTACATATTTCTATATTATTTTTATCTTTACTTAGAATTTCGAATTTATCTCTTATAACTTGTATATTCTCTTTATACTTAGACAAATTATTATATAACTTATTAAACAAATCTTCTTTATACTCAAATGTATATTTTTTGTGTATTTTTTCAAACATATCGAAATATTCATTTCTTTCGTTTTTTTCATCAATTAATTCGGAATTAATTTGTTTAATTGTATTTGGAACTTTTTTCAATAAATTATTAGTTGCTAATTTATTTATTGTTTTTGTAATATATATTGTTTCATTTACTTTTTTCAATAAAGCATCAACATCATTATTATCATCATCTTTTATTACATCAATAATAATAGAAGAAAGTACTTCGTCTAGTATTGTTATATCATCTAACTCTCCAAATTCTTTTGTATTTTTTTCTATTAATAAAAATATCTGTTTTTTTCTTTCTTTTGATAACTTTTCAATATCATTATTTATAAGTCTAAATATATTTAAAACAATTTCAGCTTTTTCCTTTTCAAAATTATCTAATACTAATCTCACAAAACTTTCAATATCATTATTTTTTGTATATATCCCTTTTATTTTTTCTAAATGCTCCATTTTTATCTTTTCATCTTTTATATGATTAATTAATTTTTGTAAAAAGTCTTCTCCAAGTATTTCATAAACTTTACTATCAAGTATTGGTTGTATAAAATTAAACAAATCCATAAAATTATAAATCATATAACTGTTTTCTGCATCTTCTTTTGTTTTTGAATAATTTCCTATAACACTAAATAATTTTTTTATTCTTTCTTGCCCCTCTTGATCAATGCTACTATATATATTTATTATCTTTTTCAATTCATCCTCTATACAAGCTTTATCATTCTCTATAACCTCTTCTTCATCTTCATAATAAAAATATACCGGTTTCCATTTTTCAAGTTTTATTTTTAGTATACTTATTAGCTTTTTGCAATTCTTAAAATTATTATCCTCAATAATCTCTATTAATCTAGCAATATTTAATTTAGGATATTCTGATATACCTAACCCAATAATATTATTCTCTATAATTTCTCTTATACTACTTCTATCTTCCTCATTTAAAATTAAAAATGCATTATAAATTTCAACTAAAGATATTATTATATTTTTCTTTCTCAAATAATTATTAGTATTGTAGCTTATTTCTCTTAAAATTACCTTACTTATATCCTTTATATTTCCGACATTTTCAATTGCTTTTTTATATTCACAATTTCTTAATGCTTCCCTAAAGTCTCTTACAACTTTTCCTCCGCCAACTTTATCTATTTTGCTGTCATTTAAATAAATTAATCTTTCTATATTGTCTGTACTAATTGTTGTTGTAAACTTTAAAAAAGATAATAATTCCTTCATTTTTTTACCTTTATATGTTACTTCATTAAATTTTTTAAACTCTTCTTGTATTTCTTGAGTAGTTTTTCCTGCATCCTCTATCTTTATAAACTCTTTTATAATATTAGGATACAATATTATTTTGGAATAAAATTCATTAAAGTCGTTTTCTAAAACTGTTAAAAGTGCTAATACTTTTACATCATTATTATTATAATTTTCATAATTAATAACTTTTCTTTTAATTGCAATATTGTATTTAGTTATAAAAGAATTTATTAACTGTTTAGCTTCTCTTGGGGTATTAACTCCATCATACATAAGTATTGGTAATATATCATCCAATAATATATCTTTACTTGGAAATAAACTATAAATTTTATTATTTTCTTTCTGTATCAAATTCTTAGCATATTCATACATGTCTTCTTGAATTAATTCTGGCATATATATTTTAAACTGAAACAACTTATTTAAAATTAATTCTCCTTCTAATATTTCATAATTACTTGATAACCTATTTACTTTACATTCTTCCAATACCTTGCACAATATATTAGTATCATATGGAACAATAAATATTAAATTTTCAAATCCCACAAAACTTTTTAAAGCACTTATAGCTTCCACCATTTTGCCAGCATTTAGTCTATCAATATCTTCTACTACGCATACAATTGACTTAAAACTTATATTCTTTTCTTTATACAAGCTTATTGCCTTTTCTAATTGTTTTTCATAGAAATTTGTATCTTTTTCATTTTCTTCAAGATATATATTTACTGTTTTTTTCCCATATACATTATTTTTGATTATAATACCTATTTCCGCTAACATTGCCATTATAAATGCACCTATTTGCTCAAGTCTAATATTGTTATATCCGTCAATAGTTTTTCCAGCTAAATTTAATACTGCATCTATTATAAAATAAGAAAATAAAAACATTAATATTAATGGGAACACTAAAATAAAAGATTTCTTTACAATATTCCATAAAATCTGATACCATTTTATTTTTTTATCTTCTTCTACTTCTTTTTGAGAAATAACAAATATATTATTAAGGGTGTTAATTATTTCTTTTATACCATTCAAAGTTCTCTCATTTTTTTCTGGTATTCTTTCTAAAATTTCTAAAATAAATGCTTTTCTTATTTCTTGTTTTTCATATTTCCATGCATTAATGTTAGCAAATAAATATTTATTTTCATCCTTTTCTAATTCTTTTTTTACGCAGTCTAATATACTACTCTTCCCAGTCCCCCATTTTCCAATCAAAGCAATGTTATAAGGAGGTTGATTATACTGTATATTATTTACTATTTCGTCTACTATACTTTTATGGTCGAATTCATCTTTAGTAATATCATTTATTGGTTTATCCATTAAATAAATGTTGTTGTCTTCTTTCATATTTTTTCTCCTTTTTTCAGCTATTATATCAAATTTTTAGCTTAAAATCCATATATTTACAAATAAAATTACACTTTTTTTCAGATTATTCGACATCATACGACTTCATATAATTTATATTACATTTCATAAAGTTTTTTCTGTTCTATCTAAAAGCTCTGCTATTTCAACCTTTGTACGCTTATCTCTATTATACCATCTTTCAATTAATTGTCTTTCACTATAATTTAAATGTTTACCTTTTCTTCTTTTTGTGTTATTATTTTGTTAACACATAATTATTACCTTCTTTCAATGTTTGTTTAGTCGCCAACATTGTATCATAAGTTTTAATTATGTGTCTTTTTATTTTTCTAAAACGGTAATTTAATTTTACCATTTATAAATTTTATAATACTTTTTATATAAACACAAATTAAAACTCTAAATTTTTTTTAGGCATATTTCATAGGGTTACTATTAAATAGTGATATATCAAAAATAGGGGTGGGGTGGTACTTTTTTTACATTCCGTCACTTTTTCGTCACTTTTTCCCTACAACAAAAAATTAGCAAGTCATCAAAGACTTGCTATTACCGGTTGCGGGGGCTGGACTTGAACTAACGACCTTCGGGCTTTATAAGACTACTCTCCCAATGGTTTGCTTGTTTTTTATTTTCCGTATTGTCTCAAACAGTAGCTTTTCACCATTCCATATTTTTGTTATTTTTTGTATTGTAAATATTTACTCTTGGTGTGACTGTCAAATGACTGTCAAAATTATTTGGTAATTTTTTGTATAACACCCATTTAAACTAATTCCATTTTATAGTAATATGTAAAAACAAAAAAATTAGAGAATATTTTCTATCCTCCAATAATATTACTTGTTTTCTACTACCATTCAAATTTATAATTGTAATTTGTTATTTTCTTATTAGTGCTTTTACAAATTTTTTTGGTCTGTCAACATGAATGCCATGACCACAATCAAATCTTTCTATATGCATATTACTAATTAGTTTATTAACTTTTTCCAAATCTTCATCAGTTAAAGCTCCTTGAATCAAACCATCATCACCAATTGTAGTTTTAGCTTTCAAAAATAATGTTTCACATTTTATATTAGATAATAGTTTATTATAGTCAATATTTGCATTAAAAGAATCATTATAAAAACTTTCTCCAAAATAAGGATCATAGTTTTGTATTCCTCTAAATGCTTCTAAAAATTTCTTAGGCCAAAACATTACTTTCAAATTTTTATCTGGATATTTTTCTCTATACTTTAATGCAAGTTCTCCTAACTTTGTTCTAATTTTTTCTCTAGAATCATCAGGAAAGAAATTCCAACAATATTGATTTACAAAATAATAATATACAAAATCTTTTATTTCGTCTTGAGATATAAAATTATGACATACAGTTGATAAATCTACATAATTGTATGTATTAAATCTTCTATCTCCAACACTTGCAAAGAATGGTGGATCTTCTAATATCAGTCCAGAACACAATTCACAATTTGATGCAATATATGAAGCAATAAGACCACCAGAAGAATGACCTAAAATAGAAACATTATCTTTAATAACTTCTTCTATAAATTTGATAATGTCATTTCCAATATCTACTAAATTATATTTTTCTCTATTAAAAGAACTTTTTCCATGCCCATAATAATCAATTAAATAAATATGAAAATGTTTTGATAATTTATCAACTACATTCATAAAACTCAATGAATTAGTTCCTTGAGCATGAAGTAATAATAACTTAGGTTTTTCTGTTTTTATTTCATAATAATTTAGAACACTCTTATCATCTATTTTAAATTGGTCATTTCTTATTTTCATTTTTTAACTCCTTTACAAATTACTATATTTTATTCTACACACTAATTGTAATTTGTGACTACTTATTATTTTCATTGTTATATTCTTTCAATGCATCTTTAATTGCTTTTTTTATTACAAAATATGCAACAACTGAAATAAATCCAATTATCATTACATACATAAATAATACTGCTAAACCTCCCATATAATCTTCTCCTTTCCTAACAAACATTAACTTGTAATTTATTTCTTTCTATTATGTTTATTGATTTTTGATATTTCTTTAAATTTATTTTTCTTTTCTTGTAAATATTGATTTGAATCAGTATTATATCTTGATTCCTTTTGTAATTTTAAATATTGTTCAAATCTTTCTTGATCTATTTCTCCATTAACTATTGCTTCAAGTATTTTACAACCAGGTTCATTAGTATGTGTGCAATCAGAAAATTTACACATTCCTATATATTGTTCAATATCTTGAAATGTTCTATTTATTCCATTTTCTGCATTCCACATTCCAAGTTCTCTCATACCTGGAGTATCAATAATCATTGCACCATTAGGTAACATTATCAGATTTCTTGAAGTTGTTGTATGTCTTCCTCTTGAATCTTCTTCTCTAATATCTGAAGTTTTCATTACATTATCGCCATATAAAGTATTAACTAATGTTGATTTTCCAACTCCTGAAGAACCTAAAAACACGATAGTATTTCCTTTAGAAAAATATTTTTTTATACTATCTAATCCATATCCAGTTATGCAACTTACAGCATAAACATCTACACCAAACGCAATACTTTCTACTTGCTCAATATATTCTTGTATATTTTCCACTAAATCACTTTTAGTTAGAATTATTACTGGAATTGCTCCAGATTCCCAAGATAAACTTAAATATCTTTCTAATCTATGTAAATTAAAATTATTATTTAATGACTGCATAATAAATACATAATCAAAATTTGCTGCAACTAATTGTTCATGCTGATTGTGAAGTTCATGATTTCTATCACTTGAAGATGCTGTTCTTGAAAATGAACTTTCTCTTTTTAATGTTTCACAAATCATACTATCTCCAGTTAAATTCCATTCAATAATAACAAAATCTCCAGTTGTAGGATAAATACTATTTGGATTATCATAATAACAACCTCTTTTTATTTTTGCAAACCCTTGTCCATTATTACATACAATTTCATATCTATCTTTATGTGTAGCAATAATTCTTGCAACAGTCTTACTTTCATCAATATTTTTTATTAAATTTTCTTTTAATCCATAATCTTTTATATTCATTTTTTATTCCTCATTTCTTAAAATAGTATTATTTTAAAATACTACGGAATCTAATTTACCTAAATATAATTTTTTCAAAAAACCTCCATTCTAAGTTTATCTCTAAACTTTATAAAATATTATTTATACAATTAAAAAAATTGTAATTTATTTGTTTGATTTCTTTTTTATAACTTTTATTATTATATAGCAAATTATAGATATTGATAACGAAACAATTCCTACTAACCACATATTTAAAGTATTAGTTAAAACTAAAATCGCACTTAATATAAAAATTGTAAAAAATGCCACACCAATTGTATATAATATTTTTTCTAAATTCATAATAATCCCTCACTTTAAACTTGTAATTTATTTAATTAAATCTAATATCTTTTCAACATCTTTAAATATCAAACTTTGCATACTATCTTCATATTTTAAATAATTTACTTTTAATAATCTTTCTTTTATTATAGGTATTAATTCTTTTTTATATTTAATGATATTCTCTAAAGCTTTTATACATTGTCTTGCAGTAATTGGTTTTTCATCTTCAATATGCTCTAAAAATTTATCTATTATTGAATTTATTTTGTTATCAATATCCCATTTTGCATTACTTGAAATTAAAACAATACCCCTCGTTCTTATATATGAGTTTTTATTATCTAACATTTCTACAAATGTTTCAAAAAATTTATATACTTCATTACTTGTATAAGATATTACTTCCAGTTCTTTTAAGCAACTATATGCTATTTTATTGTCTAAATTATATAAATTTTGTATTAAATTTTCCATATTATATCTCTCTTTTAAATCACTAACCCTAACGACAAATTACTATTTATGAGGTCAGTATACCATAAAATTATCGCAAAAAAAAGTTTTTCCTATTTTATCATGTTTATCTCTTTTTTCTATATTTGACTACCCTTTGACTACCCTAAAAGGATTTTTTTCGTTTAAATAAAAAAACAAAACCTCACAGTTTTTGATACTGTAAGGTTTTATCGTTTCTTTGGTTGCGGGGGCAAGACTCGAACTTGCGACCTTCGGGTTGGTCAACGCTTGTATTTCATATTTTTTATATTTTCTGGAATTCTGCAAGTTGTTCGTATTGTATGGGATTTTTGATTTCGATTTTTATCACGTTTTTCTGTATATTTGATATTTTCTGCACTTTCCGTGTCAATGACTGTCAATTGACTGTCATTCTACTTTGTGTAGAAAATAATGACTGTCAAAATTATAAGATGTAATCCTTTGTGTGAATTATTTGTCGCTTTTCATTATTTATGATATAATACTTTATAATAACTACTATATTTTCAAATTATAATAAATGGAGGTTTTTATGAAAAAAATATTATTACTATCATTTTTGGCATGCACTACTATTTTAGTAGGGTGCGAAAATAAGAATAATGTTGTAATTCCAGAAAATAATACTATTGATATTGTCGATACCACTAATCAAAATACTAATGAATTTTTAAATATTCCGTTTGATGAAAGAACAAAAGAAGCTAGAGAATATATGATGCTAAAAGATGAACTTAATATTGAAACTCTTGGCTACATTTCAGCAGAACATTTTGTTTCAAATGCTTCATTAAATAAAAAAGAAAATTATTATGAAATGAAATTACAGTTTAGTTCTTCCAAAATGTACACCAAAGAAGAGATTGAAAATGCTTATAAATATGCTCAAGAGAACGAAACTTATATGTTTGATGGCTACACATTCTATAAAAATAATAGTATCCCTCTTTCTACAAATTTTGAAGGCGAAGAAGCAAGACTTTTACAACAATGGTATGATTATTTGAAAACAAATGGAATTTTAGCAGAATCTGAGCAAAATGGTGTAGTAGTATTTTTAGAAGTTCCAAATGATTCAACAAAATATTGCGTTGCATCGCCACAAAGAGCAGGAGCAACTGGTTTTATAATAACAGCACCAGAAAAAGAAATAAATGTAGTATTATTGCCTGATGATGTCATAAAAATTTATCCTGTTAGCAGTCTTGAATATGGACGTGATGACGGAAAGGAACTTACAATATCTGAATATTATGAGAAAGCAATAAATAATGAAATTTCATCTGACGACATTATTTATGGATATGAATATAATTCAAATGATATTGGTGATGATTCAGGATATTATTGTGATTACGTCAATGCTGTAAGGTTTGAAGATGGAATAATAAAAATCAATTATAAAAACGGTGGCGTATAAAAAATAAAACAAGGTGAAATAGCAATTTAGTTAATAACCGTACATCAAAAAGTACGGTTATTTTTCTTTTCCAGCTTTTCCGCCTCAAAGACTGTCAAATGACTGTCAAAATCCTCATTTTCTCTAAAATTCATGAAAACTAAAAATCCTCACAGTTTTGTTTGCTGTAAGGATTTCTTTTTAATTTTGGTTGCGGGGGTAAGACTCGAACTTACGACCTTCGGGAAAATCTGAGTCAACTTTTCGTATTGTCTGTATTTTCCGTATCTTCCGTATATGCCGTCCTGTCTGCATTACAGCATTTTTATGTTGATTTCAATTTTCTATATTTTCCGTATTTTCCACCTTTTCCGTATGTTTGACTGACATTTGACTGATATGTTCTTGAATAAATATTACATATAAATTCCATTATAAAATGAGTTATTTGTCATCAAGACAAACTTTTATAAATCTCTGACCCAATTCTGTAATATTAAGCTTTCTTTTATTTATTTCTAAAGTCTTACCTTCTGGGACAGTGTACTCTTTTTTTACTATATTAAAAACACTGTCATATCTTGTATCATATGCTAAATATTCATCATTTGTTATTTCTATGAAGTTCATTCTGATCAAATTATCCAAAACGATTGGTTCTAGTGGCATATACTCTGTTTCTGAAAAACATAGTACTTTTTTGCTAAGAACCACGTATGTATGATCTTCATTTCTTCGAACTACTTCAAAAAGTGGATTTTCATCCTTTGCTTTTTGATTTAAAAGATTTAGGAACTTTGCATCATCTTTAGTTAATTGCTTAACCAAGTCAATAAATGCTGGTGATACGATACTTTGTTTATCAATGTTCATATCTGCAACAAGAATGTTTTCAAACATTTCCCTTATATAATCTTCATCCAAATAATAGTTCATCTCTTTAGCAACATTTATAGCAATAGTTGATGATGGCTCAATTCTTTTCTCTTCTGGGATGGTTTCATATTTTTTCTTCATTTCTTCCATAGCCTTTTCTAATTTATAAGGTCTTTCAGCTATATAAGTTTCAATTTTAATTCCTACTGGTGTAGCATTTAAAAGCTGAAAAAATTTGTTAATTCCTTTAGAAAAATTCTTATCCAAAGAATTTCTACTATTTTCCGTACTTTCTGCAACTATATCTACCGCTTTTTCTACCACTTCTGATGTTATATTTATCTCTTTATTTTCTTTCATAAGTTTATACCTCACTTTATAAATACTTTTTTGTTTTAATTCTAGCACACTCCGGACATCCAGCGTGTTTTTTTCCGACTCTTGTATGTATCATTGCTTGCCATTCATGACCATATACACATTTCCACCATACTTTTTTTCCATATCCTGTTCCAACTTGATTTGGATATATGCCCAGTTCGTCATTTTTTTCATAATGCCATTCTTTTAAAATATCTGGACATTTGGTTTTTAAATCATTGAATCCTGGAAGTATCTTTTGATTTCCACAATAAGGGCATCCTTGTTTTGAGGCTGTTCTATTATTAACTGTAGATTCATAATCATGTCCTTTCGGACATTTCCACCATACCTTTTTAGTAGAACCATATGTTACCTCATAAGGTTTTAAATCGCCATTTCTTTCATAGTTCCACTCTTTAGCAATCTTTGGGTATAGTTTTTCCAAATCGTTGAATCCTTTTAAAACCTTTTTTCCTGCACAATATGGACAACCTACATTTTTTGATGCTCTATTACTAATATAAGCATCCCACTCATGTCCTTTTGAACAAATCCACCAAACCTTTTTTTCCGAATTGATTGTAAACATACTAGGCTTAAGGTTTCCATTTTTATTATAGTTCCATTCTTTAATTAAGTCTGGTTTCAGTGCTTCAAGGCTGTTTTCTTTTTTAGTTTTAATGTAATTATTATATATTGCTATTCTATCTCGAGTAACATCAATTAAACTAATATCAAGTTGTATATGTTTTAATTTCATGATTCGTGATAGTGTTTTCCTTATGCAAATAGTTAATTCTTTGTCAGTATGTTGTGGCTTTATAAGGATGATTTCATCTGCCACACTTTCTTCCACATATACTCCCTCTTCTTTTACTCTAATTAAATAAATACCATTATTTGATAATATTCGATACTTATTTATTTCTTTCTGAATTGATTGTTCATCTCTGTGGAATCTTATCCCATCATATTCTATACCAATCTTAAGAGATGGTATAAACACATCTATTTCTTTGCTGTCAATTTTTTCTCTATTAACTGTATCATCAAAGAACTGTTTCATATAATAATAAATAGCTTGTTCAGGAAATGAACTTGTTATTTCATTTGCACATTTAGGGCATCCCGTTCCTCTAATCCTACATGATGGACTTGCTTTATATGAATTGCCACATTGAGGACATAACCACCATACTTTTTTGATTGTATGGGGCAGTATTTTATTGGGGTAAATACCAATTTCATTGTTTTTTCCATAATTCCATTCTTTTATAAGTTCAGGACTATTTGTTGCAAAATCATTAAAACCATCAAGAACTTTATTGTGGCTACAATATGGACATCCACTTTTGCTTTTTCCCGTTCTAGAGTGAATTTGAGCTTGCCATTCATGGCCATTTTTGCATTTCCACCAAGCTTTTTTCATACTACTTTTTGTATAATCTGTTGGATAAATCCTTTCAGCATTGTTTTTTTCGTAGTTCCATTCATTTTCAACAAGTTCTTTGCATACTGTTTTTAAATCATTAAACCCAACCAGAACTCTTTGTCCAGAACATATAGGACAAGAATTAACATATCTTTTTTTATGACTTA
The DNA here is from genome assembly GCA_015056545.1 of Clostridiales bacterium. Taxonomy (GTDB): domain Bacteria; phylum Bacillota; class Clostridia; order TANB77; family SIG350; genus SIG350. The sequence goes on from SVGE01000015.1 coordinate 21,274, forward strand.
TTGTTGTATTGTAACTATGGTTGAATCCATTGTCACATTTCCACCACACTTTTTTCATAGAACCTGTTGTAATTGTTTCAATATCTATTCCGTTTTCTTTATTCTTTTTAATATCAACTTTTTTATTCAAAGCTAAATCATCTTTCAATAACATGCTGGCTTCTTTCGACCTTTCGTTTATATTTCACAGATTATGAGTATCACTTAATAATTTGAGATGTATACTTACACTTTGGATAATTAGAGCATCCAATAAATTTCCCATACTTTCCGTTTCGTTCAACAAGTTTCCCACCACATTTTGGGCAAATATTATTCTGTATCTTGTTTTCAGTTTCTTTTATAGTCGTTCTTATGTTTCTAACATGTTCATTTCTGGCTTCTTTATCCAAAATATTGCCAGATTCAATTTTGTTTTTTAATTCAACCATGTTTTCATTTATAATTTCTTTGTTATACGATTTTATTAGCCCATTTAATAAATCCAGTTGTGTGACATTTTTTGCTGTTACTTTTACATTTGCCTGATTTGAAATACAAATAATAGATATCAATTTGTCTTTATCAATTTGAAGCAATTCTTCTAATGCTTTTACATGACCATAATTTTGATGAATAGGATTATTGAAATAATATTTGTTTTTTCCTAAATGTTGTGTCCACTTATCTTTGTATTCATCACCAGTAATTAGGCCATAATAGTTCTTCATTTCAATAACAAAAATACCATATTTAGAAATAACAATATGATCGATTTGATGGCTTCCTTTAGAAGATTTAATCATAATATTATTCAAAACGATGTATTTGTCTTTTGGCAATTTATTTAGTTCGGTTTTTACCCAAAATTCTCCCATAAATCCACGGAATTTTTTATAGTAGATTGTGGTTAAAATTCCTAAAACAAGTAATATCCAGAAAAGTGGATTCTTAAATAATTCAATTATTAGTGTGTTTACAAAATTGGCCATTTTTACACCTCACATATGTAATTTTTTACCACTATTTCTCTTGAGCCTGTAACCCGAAAGGTCGTAAGTTCGACATTTCCTTGTAACTATATAAAAATCAACATTTTTATTTTTAAAATTCAAAAAATATCCAAAAAATTCTCTTCCATTTATTCTTCATTTTCTATATTTCCGACCTTTTTTATTATTTTGACTGATATTTGACTGATAAATCCACTAAAATGGGATCATTTTTTGAAAACGATGAAGCCCTGCAGTCTTTTTGGCTGTAGGGCTTCATGTTATTTTTGGTTGCGGGGGCAAGACTCGAACTTGCGACCTTCGGGTTATGAGCCCGACGAGCTGCCAACTGCTCCACCCCGCGATGTATCTAACGGTATTTAGTATAGTACCATTATATTCTTTTGTCAACATATTTATTCACATTTTGTTCACCTTTTACAAAAATTTTACATTTTCTTTGCTATTTCACAATCATTACACACAAAAAACATCTAAAAGTAGTATAGTTACTAAGAAATCTTTCCTAGAATTTAATACTTTGTAGTCCCCTTTTTCCATATAAATATCTTTGATATAACTTATTCTAAGAAAGATTTCTGCTTATCTTATCTATTCAAAATGTATGTAAATAAGTTTAAGTATGTAGCAAAAATTGTCCATATTAAATATGGTATTTGTAAAGTTCCAGCCAGATTATTTCTATTAGTGAATTTTGTTACCATTTTATATACTAATATTACTAGTAGTATTATCCATAAAAATGCTATAAATCTCCATTTGAATATAAAGAATATTATTGGCCATAACGCATTTACTAATAATTGTGTGTAATATATTTTTCTGGTGTCTTCATCTACTATCCCTTCAACTTTCAACTTTCCATATGATACTCCCATTAAAACATATAATATACTCCATATTATAGGGAATAAAAATCCTGGTGGTGCCAGAAATGGTTTTTCTAAAGTTTGGTAATCATTAAAACCAGATGTTAATATTCCTATAAATATACCAACTGCAACCGGTATGATTATTGATCTTACATATATCTTTATTTTTTCCATTTTAACCTCCTTTGTATAATTCTATTATTTTCTTCGTCAAATATTCCATTTATTAAAATTTCAAAAACTCTATTTCACTATAACAGAGAAGAACCTATCAAAAATTATCTAAATAATTTTTGAGAAGTTCTTCTTTTTGTCTTTTATTGTATTAATATTTCTTAGTATTGATAGTTAACTAATATCTCAATACCCGCATCTCTATTTGTCCATTCTATTTTCATATATATATGTTGCCATTATATCTGCCATATGTGCATATACTGCTAATTCATATTTTTCATAAGCTTTAGATATGTATCCATAGTTTTCTTTTGCTTCAAAACCTCCCATATGCCAGCGAATTGCATATAATTCTTCTTTTGTTAATTTTATAAATTCTGATATTAGCATTACTGATTTTTCGCCATGACCTAATGGCATCATATCATCTGATGTATAATATGGCTCTTGATACCATACTCCAGTATCTGGATTTTTTTTATTTCTCATTTCTACTTTGTATAAATTTATTTTACACAAATCGTG